>CAYORD010000010.1:0-12787 GCA_964406265.1 uncultured Candidatus Saccharibacteria bacterium
TTAATGTACTTTTAAACAATTTGCGCGGGCTTGCGCTTGATATCGATCTGCAAGGCGGAAAAAAAGATGAAAAAGAATCTGCTCTGCGCTCCCGATCACGCTCCTAATTTCTTCCTAACTATCAACTATTTAACTGCTAACTTCTTAACTAGTATGTTCCGTCAACACACATCAAGCATTCCTTTGGATTTCGACTCAGTGCGCATCGGGCTTGCATCGCCCGAGCGCATCAAAGAGTGGTCGCATGGAGAAGTGACGAAGCCCGAAACCATCAACTATCGCACTCAACGGAGCGAGCGGAACGGGCTCTTTGATGAAAAAATTTTCGGTCCGGAAAAGGATTATGAATGTTATTGCGGAAAGTACCGCGGCATCCGCTTCAAGGGCATTGTGTGCGAAAAATGCGGCGTCGAACTCACGCGTGCCGTCGTGCGGCGCGAGCGGATGGGGCATATCGACCTCGCCTCGCCTGTTTCCCATATTTGGTTTTTGCGCGGATTGCCATCGCGCTTGTCGCTTTTTCTCGGAATGACTTCTTTGGATGTTGAGCGCGTGATTTATTTTGCCGGTTATCTCATTACGCGCGTGAACGATGCCGAGCGCGGCCGACTTCTCAAGGAATTGGATGCGGAGTACAAAACGAAAGTGAAATCGCTCGGCGATGAAAAGACCAAGGAAGCCCTTAAGGAAAAATTCTTGAGCGCGAAGCGCGAGATAGACGGCATCGTACCAGGGCTGGTGTTGGACGAAGTATCGTTCCACAACTATTCCATGCGCTATGGCGCCTGTTTTGAAGCGGAGATCGGCGCGGAGGCAATTTACAATTTGTGCAAACATGTTGATTTGGAAACGCTTCGCGTGGAATTGGAAGCAGCGAACGAAAAAGCAGGCGCTGGCGAACGCGAACGACTTTCGCGCCGTCTGGCGCTCCTGCGCGGCATGATTGCTTCAGGTATGCGCCCCGAATGGATGTTTCTTTCACGCATTCCGGTAGTCCCACCGGGTTTACGGCCCATGGTGCCGCTTGACGGGGGACGCTATGCGACATCCGATGTAAACGACTTATACCGACGCGTCATCAACCGCAACAATCGTTTAAAAAAATTGAAGGAAATAAACGCGCCGGAAGTAATCTTGCGGAACGAAAAGCGCATTTTGCAGGAAGCAGTTGATTCGCTTATAGATAATTCAATCCGGCACGGCTCGTCCAGCGGCGCAGGTCCGGCGGCGCGCCGACAATTAAAATCGCTCGCCGATAATTTAAAAGGTAAACGCGGCCTCTTCCGCCAAAACCTTTTGGGAAAACGAGTGGATTATTCGGGGCGCTCTGTCATTGTGGTCGGTCCAGAACTGAATCTTCACCAGTGCGGCTTGCCAAAACACATGGCGCTGGAACTCTTCCGCCCCTTCGTCCTTTCGGAGCTCATCAAGCGCGAGCTTGCGTTCAACATCCGCGGGGCAGGGCGTTTGATTGAAGATCAGATTCCGGAAGTATGGGCGATTTTGGAAGAAGTGACGCGCGGCAAATATGTGTTGTTAAACCGCGCGCCGACCCTCCACCGGCTCGGCATTCAAGCATTCCAGCCGGTATTAATCGAAGGCAGCGCGATTCAAGTGCACCCGCTTGTTTGTTCCGCGTTTAACGCTGACTTTGATGGTGATCAAATGGCAGTTCATGTGCCGTTGTCGGATGAAGCGCAGTTGGAGGCGCGCGAGTTTATGGCGGCTGACAAAAATATCTTGAAACCCGGAAATGGAGAACCCACTATTTCTGCAAAGATGTTGGACATCGTCCTCGGCGTATACTGGACGACCAAAAAAGTGGCGGATGCGCGCGGCTCAGGCGCGCGTTTCGGCAGTCCGGCGGACGCCATCACCGCGTTTCAGTTTGGCGAAATAGACCGCCGCGCAGGCATTACCGTACAGGCACCTATGGGCGAGAAATATGCTGTATATCAGGGCACTTCTTTTGAAACTACCGCGGGGCGATTGTTGTTTAATGAGATTTTGCCAGATGACTATCCGTTTATGAACGCGGAGTTTGATCGCAAGCGTATGGCGGCGCTTGTTGATGACATGATGCGACGGTATGGGACGGAAAAAGTGCCCGAAATTATGGATGCAATTAAACATTTTGGATTTACCTCCGCAACAGAATCGGGCATTACCTGGGGCATTGATGATGTGCTTGAACCGAAAGAAAAAGAATTCGTTATTGCAAAGGCAAAAACGAAATCGGACGAAGTGTTTTCACAATGGGGCGAAGGGCTTCTTTCCGAAGGCGAGCGCATTCGGAAGAATATAGAAATCTGGCACGCGGCTAAAAATGAGGTAGAGAAATTGATACCGGCATCATTGCCGAAAGACGGCTCGGTGTACGACATGGTAAACTCCGGCGCGCGCGGCTCTTTTTCGCAAATTACGCAAATGGTGGGCATGAAAGGCCTTATTCAAAATACGGCGGGAGAGACGATTGAAATTCCGATTATGTCATCCATGAAGCGCGGACTCACGCCGATTGAATATTTTATTACAACGCACGGCTCGCGCAAAGGCCAGACCGACACTGCGCTCAATACCGCGAAAGCTGGGTATATGACGCGCAAGCTTTTCGTAGTCGCGCAAGATATCGTGATTGCCGATGAGGACTGCAACACCAAAGAATCAATCGTGATTAGCCGCGGCGGCGCATCGGGCATAGAAATCTCATTTGCAAAAAGCGCGCGTGGGCGTGTGCTTGCAGCGGATGTGATAGGAACTGGCGGAAAGAAACTTTTTTCAAAAGGGCATTTGCTTACCAAAGCGGATTCGCTCTCTATGGATGCGGCGCATATACAATCGGTTTGCGTTCGTTCGCCTTTGCGCTGCGCGCTCCGGCACGGCATCTGTGCGCGCTGTTACGGCGAGGATTTGGGCAAAGGCGGAATTGTTATGCGTGGCGAAGCGGTGGGGACCATTGCAGCGCAGGCGATCGGCGAGCCGGGCACTCAGCTGACGATGCGCACTTTCCACTCAGGCGGTACGGCGTCGGTTGGCGGCGACATTACGCAAGGTCTTCCGCGCGTTGAGGAGGTTTTTGAAAAACGGCATCCGAAAAATCCGGCCATAATCGCCACCGAAGACGGAACCGTGATTGAAATAAAAGAAGACGGAAAAGAAAAGATTATCGTGCTGATGCCGGATGTGCCGCCAAAGGGGAAATCGCCTCAACAGCGATCCGCCGAAGAGGCGGAAAAAGGCGAAGCGATTGAATATGCAACAAGCATCAACCGCACGCCCCTGGTAAAAATGGGAAGCGCGGTAAAGCGCGGAGATATATTGACCGACGGTTCCGCCGATATTGACGAATTGTATAAATACGGAGGCAGGGAGCACGCACAGGAATACTTAATTGCCGAGATTTCAAAGCCCTATGAATTGCAGGGCGAAAGCGTATCGCGCAAACATATTGAAGTCATTATTCGACAAATGTTCTCGCGGCTGGTGGTGAAGGATGCTGGCGACACGACTTTCTCTGCGAACGATATAGTAGACCAGCGCGAGTTTGATGCAGAAAACGAAGAGGCGGTGAAGCGCGGAGGTATGGAGGCGAAGGCAGAGTCGGCAGTGATGGGCATTTCGGAGGTATCGCTATCGCGGCGCAACTTCCTCGCGGCGGCATCCTTCCAACACACGACGCGCGTTTTGATTGGCGCGGCTTCGCGCGGAAGCGTTGATAAGCTTCAGGGGCTTATGGAAAACGTCATTATCGGCCGCTTAATTCCCGCCGGCACTGGCTTTCCGGCAAGTCCGAAACACGCGCGCATTCTGGGCTTGCAAAACGAGCGCGCGGCGCGCCTTGCGGCCGAAGCGGCCGCGTACGGGGCGGTAGAAGAACGCGCTTCAAATGTTTAAATTAGGTACAACATCTTTACATCATCACGCATACTGCATAGAAGGCGGAGGGCCGAGCACGGTGCAAGAGTTTACGAATAAACTACGCTCTACCTTCGGCTTCGCGCGCGGAAGTCCGGACTGTATCGCGCTATCGGTGCCGTCGTTTGGGATTGATGATGCACACGACATGCGTGGATGGGCGGCGAACAAGCCGGTGGACGGCTGGAGAAAGTTTTTCGTGCTTGGTGCGGACACTATAACCCCCGATGCGCAAAACGCGTTTTTGAAAATATTTGAAGAACCGCCGCCCGACACGCACTTTTTCCTGCTCGTCAAAACGGCGGATTTTCTGGTTCCCACGCTCCGCTCGCGCGTTGAGGTTGTATCAGGCGAACACATTTCCGAAGATGGAGTATTGAATGATGCGAACGATTTTTTTGCATCACCGATAGCAAAGCGCCTGGCGCGCGCGGAAAAGATTGCGAAAGCGCTTAAAGACGAAAAAATGACGCGAGGAGAAGCCGGTGCATTTGTTTCGGCTCTTTTGTCGTCGGCGCGCGGAAAGGGGGCCTTTCCGTCCCGCCACAGGGCGGGACTGGAACACTTACTGCGCGCGGAGCAGTATGTGCACGACCGGAGCGCATCGTTTAAACTGCTTCTTGATCATTTGTCGCTCGTGCTATAGTTACCATATGGCGTACGACTTTTCATCCTTCAAAAACAAATCGAAACAAGTTGAGGAATGGCTTGCAAAAGAGCTCGGGGGTTTGCGCGCGGGGCGCGCTAGCCCAGCGATTCTCGATGCCGTCTCCATAGAAGCATGGGGAGCCCGTATTCCGATTAAACAAGTTGCTGGGATTACCGTGGAAGATGCGCGCACTTTGCGCGTCGCGCCGTACGATGTAGCGCATAGCAAAGCGATTGAGAAAGCGGTTGCGTCTGCAAATCTCGGCCTCTCCGCAGTCGGAGGAGAGGGTGGTGTGCGTGTCATATTTCCGGAACTTTCGTCAGAACGGCGTGCGGCGCTTCTCAAAGCCGCGAAGGGCAAGCTTGAAGAGGCGCGCGTGTCGCTCCGGAGGGTGCGCGACGAAGCGGTTCGCGACATAGACGCCAAAGAAAAAGCCCGCCAGATGGGCGAGGACGAAAAGTTCCGCCTCAAGAAAGAGCTGGAAAAGCTCGCGGATGCGGAAGGCAAGAAACTTGAAGATGCGATTGTGCGCAAAGAAAAAGAAATAAATTCATAATGACTATCTTTTTGTTTTTTGTTATTTTGGCGGTTTTGGTTCTCGTGCACGAAGCGGGACATTTTTTGGTCGCAAAGTTTTTTAAGATTCGCGTGGATGAGTTCGGGTTTGGGTTCCCCCCGCGCCTCTTTTCATTTGTGCGCGGCGAGACGCGCTACTCAATCAATCTCATTCCGTTTGGCGGGTTTGTGAAGATTTTTGGAGAAGATGGAGAAGATTTGTCCGCCACTCCCACCACCCCGCCTCGGGCAGGAGGGGATGAGTCAAGCCGCCGCTTTACAGATAAACCCCGCTTGGTGCAAGCGTCCGTACTCATTGCCGGCATTCTGGGTAATTTCTTGCTCGCGTGGGTTTTGATTTCCGCAGGGTTTATGATTGGCCTTCCGGCGCCATCGGAAGGGCAGTGGGGTGTTCCGGTTCAGGATGCCGAGCTTACGGTCGTTGAAGTTCTGCCCGATTCTCCCGCCGCGCGCGCAGGTTTGCAAGCAGGAGACAAAATACGCTCGCTCGCCGAGGGCGCTCGCTCGCTAACATCACCCTCTCCCGACTCTGTGAGCGCATTTATTGCAGAAACACCGCGCGGGGCAATTCACATTTTGGTTGAACGGGCGGGCGCGCAATTGTCATTTGATATAGAACCGACGAATACGCTGATTAAAGACAGGCGCGCCATTGGTATTGCGATGGATATGCTCGGTATTGTTAAACTTCCCGTGTACCGCGCTGTTTTTGAAGGGGCGAAAATAACCGTTTTTCTTACGGGCGAAGTGGCGCGTTCGCTTGCGCTGTTTGTGCGCGATGCTTTTATGGGTGCGGCGGACCTCAAAAATCTTGCGGGACCAGTCGGTATCGCAGGGCTCGTGGGGCAGGCGCGCGCCGAAGGCGCCGCGACGATTCTTTCGCTCGCGGCGCTCATTTCCATAAACCTCGCGCTTATCAATCTTATTCCGTTTCCCGCGCTTGATGGCGGCCGTTTGCTTTTTGTCGCGATTGAAGCCGTCCGGCGCAAAGCAATTCCCGCAAAGATTGCGCAAACCGCCAATGCGGTTGGTTTCGTGCTTCTTCTTCTCTTTATGGTGTTTATTACCTATCACGACCTCGTGCGCTTTTTCACTTCCTAAAAATCTGGTAGTGTGTGAATAGCGTCTGCGCCTTTAGCTCAGTGGTAGAGCGTTCCCTTCACACGGGAGAGGCCGTAGGTTCAATCCCTACAAGGCGCATAGAAGGGCTCATAGTAAAGTGGCATTACGCGTCATTCGCATTGACGAGGCCCGGGTTCGATTCCCGGTGAGTCCATTGACAAAATATATGGGTATGCTATACTGTACATTAGTCGGTTGAAATATACCGAAAAACTGTACAAATCAAAAACCAAATCCGCCATTTGCGGAGAAAGGAAAGAAGTGAAAACGCTGACCAATCCGTTTGTATTTCTGCTGAACATCATTGAATTCTTTGACCGATTGTTCCGCCGGCGCGCTCCGCAGGAAGTTGAAACTTTCCCGCAGTTTGAAAACGACAACCGCGAGCTCATCAAGAAGCTTTCGGAACGCGAGCCGGTAGTGGAGGTTCCGGAGGAGTCCGAGGAGTTTATGCCCGTGTTTGAAAACGACGCGCGGCAACACTCGCCGGAAATCCGCGCGCCGAAAGGCATCGCGCTTCAGAAGTCGATTCAATTTTTGACGCGCCGCGGGATTTACCTGTCGGCGAAGGTGGTCGGGTATTCCTGGGAAGACCCGCGAACCTTGATTCTTTCACGGAATGGCGGACCATTGTTCCGCCGCCGGCTCTGTTAGTTAAGGCAACAGCCATCACCCCCACACTTGTCGGACAAGTGTGGGGTTTTTACTGGTTTTTCATATGTTACAATTTATGCTCTATGATGCACCTGCGCTCATTGGAACTCTCCGGCTTCAAGTCGTTTGCGAAGCGCACGATACTCCAATTCAAGACCCCGATTACCGCGATTGTGGGGCCGAATGGGAGCGGAAAAAGCAATGTGAGCGAGGCGCTCCGTTTTGTGCTTGGCGAGCAGTCGGTCAAGAGTATGCGCGGGAAGCGCACCGAGGACTTGATTTGGAACGGCGCAGACGGAGCACCGCGAGGGAATAGAGCGGCGGTAAAGATTGTGTTCGATAATTCCCATCGCTTGTTCAATCTAGATTTTACTGAGGTTTCAGTGGAGCGCGTGGTGTATCGCGATGCTTCCAGCGAATACCTCTTGAACGGGAGTCCAGCGCGCCTGCGCGACATTCACGAACTTCTAACGCAAGCGCATATCAGCCACGGCGGATACCATGTGATATCCCAAGGCGAAGCGGACCGGATTTTGAATGCGTCCATTCGCGAGCGGCGCGAGATGATAGAAGACGCACTTGGTTTAAAAATCTACCAGTGGAAACGCGCCGAGAGCGAAAAGAAATTGGAACAGACGAAAGAGAATATGAAGCAAGTGGGATCGCTCCGGCGCGAAATCGCCCCGCACCTTTCGTTTCTGAAAAAGCAGGCGGAGAAAATAGAGAAGGCGAAATTGATTAAAGAAGAGCTTGCGGGGCTATACCGCGAATACTTTGCGCGCGAGGCGGCGTTTATCGCACTGGAAAAGAAAACGGTTGCGGAGGAAAGCCGCGCGCCGCGAGCAGAGCTCGCGGCGCTTGAAAAAGAACTCTCCTTTGCGCAAAGCGAAAGCGCAAAAAAGAAAGATAGCGGCGCGGATGAAAAGGTGCGCGCGCTGGAACGCGCGGCATCTGCCGCGCGTGAAGAAATAAACCGCTTGGCGCGTGAGCTCGGACGGCTTGAAGGTGAAAGCGCGGCGGCAGAGCGCGCGCTCAAAGAGCGGAAAAACGCGCACGCGCGCAAAAGCGTTGCGTTCGGCGAAGTGGAAGCGCTCGCGCACGCCGTGGAAGTAGAAACGGTTTTGGAACGCATCAAAGAGCTTTTGCGCGCGTTTGTCGCAAAACATCGGAGCGCGCCCGCCGCCGGAGAGGCGTCGCTGGAGAAAGAAATCGCCGCGCTTTCCGAAAAACGGAGGGTTTTGGAAGGAGAAAGCGCGGCGGCGGGCGCGCGTGAAAAAGAGGCGCGCGAAGATAGTGAGCGGCTTCGCGCTGAAATACTTTCCGAACAAGATTCCTCGCGCGAAGCCGAGAAAACCGTGTTTCGTTTGTTGGCGCGGAGGAGTGAACTTGCGGGGGTAACGCGCGCGCTTGAAGCGCGCGCGGGCGCGATAGAGCATACCGAAGCGGATTTCAAGCGCGAATTGCACGAAGCGGCAGCGCTTTCCGGGCGTAGCGCGGTTCAATACGAAACAATACCGGCATCCACTGAGGAACGGATATTGCAAGAAGAACGGCGGCGGAAAATAGAGCGGCTGAAAATACGGATTGAGGATTCTGGTACTTCGGGCGCGGATGATGTGCTCAAGGAATACAATACCGCCACCGAGCGCGAGGCATTTCTCGCGCGCGAGCTTGCGGATTTGGAGCGCTCCGGACAGTCGCTCAAAGAGTTGATTGCGGAACTCGGAGAAAAACTGGACCGCGAGTTTAAAGAGGGGGTCGCGCGCATCAACACCGAGTTCCAGAAATTATTTTCTATAATGTTTGGCGGGGGCACGGCGAAGGTGGCGGTCGTCAAAGCGCCTAAGCGCGGAAAGTTGGCAAGCGAGAATGAGGAAGCAGATGAATCGGAAGCATTCGCGCAGGCGGTTGCCTTCGCCGCGGCGGCGGAGGAGGGGGTTCAAGTGGAAGTGTCTAGTCCGCGCATGAAAATAAAGGGGCTCGGGATGCTCTCCGGCGGCGAGCGCGCGCTTACATCCATCGCGCTTATTTTCGCGCTCTCGGCGGTGAAGCCGCCGCCGTTTATCGTGTTGGATGAGACGGATGCGGCGCTTGACGAGGCGAATTCCAAAAAATACGGCGATATGATTGAACAGCTCTCCGCGCATTCGCAGTTGATTTTGATTACCCACAACCGCGAAACGATGTCGCGCGCGGGCGTGCTGTACGGCATCACGATGGAGCGCGGCGCCTCCAAGCTCCTCTCCATCGCGTTTGAAGACGCCGTCGCAGTTGCGAAATAGTTGCGCGGACACTACTTACTATATGTCTAGTGTCTTTCTGATTTAGCATTAACATACGGCCGTATCTTATTGCTAAATCACACTTACACTATCTTTTGCGGTCGCTTGCGATAGTGTATTTCAGTATTTTGCCTGTCCGCCGAAGCGTTTGCAAAAGAGGGCAAAATGTTTGTATAAAAGAAAAAGCCCCACATTGCTGCGAGGCCGAGATTACATTCAATCTCGAAAGCTGTTTAGGTTTCTTTTTCGTAGAATGTCGCGAGTTTTTCTATCGCGAGCTGGTACGAAGAAGCATTCTCTGCGCAAAGACCAAGCAACTTTTGAAGTTCTTCCTTTGATTCTGCGTGTTGAACTTCAGCCATCGCCAACCGTTCCCACTCATTGAACACTCGTTGGCGGAGGTCATCGCGAGAAAATACTAGGTAATTTCGCGCAAGTTTGCTGATTTGCTCAAGTGTTTGCGCCGTTATGAGCGCCATACTTACAAGCGAACATACCTTCTCTCCATACGCTGACTTTGCTTTTCCTAGTGATGGAAGACGCATGCATTGTACTTTTCGATTTTCGAAATCTTCCAATGTTTTGATTTCCTCAATTTCCTGAAGACAAACTTCCTGCCATCTTCGCCACACGACTTTGCTCTCATCTGTTTTTCCTGGACTGTGCTTGTGAAGCCACCAGGCATCGTGAGAACTTTCAACTTGGGGCAGGAGCGATTTTATCAGAGCCCTCCACCGCTCATGCGCCACCTCTTTCAATCGCTTTCCTTTTTCACTCGTTGGGGCAAGTTTGATAATATCCTTGAGGGCATCGGAAAAATGACAGAAGCGGTAGTCCTCACCACCGATATTCCAACCATCACTCTTCGTCTCCGTAATGAAAGCGAATAACGCTTCAAATGCGGAACCGCCCGTTTTCGGTTTGCCGATGTTTTTGTAACCAACTTGATCACGGAGTCTTTCCAGTTCTTGTTCATCTTTATCTGGAAGCGGTGTGGGTGGTTCCGGTATTTTGAATTGCCGGCGCATCTCTTGCACTGAGATACCCAGTTCTTCTGCCATACGCTCTACATCTATTACTTTTTTCATTTTAATCATTCAAGTGTATTGTTCGGAACACTACGACTTCCTTTCTAGAGTCAATCCGTTTTTCAAAGAACTTTACTGCTATATTAGCATACGGTATATACTCCGTCAAGTTTTTTCGGACGATTTCCGTTTTGCGTTTGCATTTTCTGAGGATTTTGCTACACTTTGCCCTTATGATTTCCCTTGCGTATGAAAAGCGCAATACGAAGGCAAAGCCGGCGGCTGTGAGGCGCGCGGGCAAGGTTCCGGCTGTTTTTTACGGGCGGAAGCGCGCCTCTACTTCAATTGAATTGAACGCGAAGGCATTTGAAAAAGTGTTTGCGAAAGCGGGTGAAAATGAGGTGGTTACTTTGCAAGGTCCCGAGGGCGAAGTGCCGTCTTTGATACACGCCGTCGCGCGGCATCCGGTTTCGGGCGCAGTGGAGCATGTTGATTTTTACGCTTTTGAAGCGGGGCAGAAGCTGGCGGTCAAAGTTCCGATTGAGTTTACGGGTGTCGCGCCGGCGGTGAAGGAGAAGGGCGGCGTGCTTGTGAAAGTGCTTCGCGAGTTGCATATAGAAGCGGAGCCGACGAAATTGCCGCACCACATTTTGGTTGATATCGCCCCGCTCGCGGACTTTGGCAGCCAGATTTTGGCGAAACAAGTGGTGTTGCCCGAAGCCGTAACGCTTTTGGAAAATCCGGACGAAGTGGTCGCGAGCGTGTATGAGCCGAAAGAAGAAAAAGTGGAGGAAGCGCCCGCGCCCGATTTGTCGCAAATTGAAGTGGTGAAGAAAGGCAAGGAATTGAAAGAAGGCGAAGCGGCTGAAGTTGGAACAGATGAAAAGATAAAGGCTGGTGGTGAAAAGAAAGAGGGTAAGAAAGAAGAGAAGAAAGAAAATAAGAAAGAGGAAAAGAAAAAATAAAGTGTGATAAGATAGGGGGATGAAAGGTTTTTTGGGGATACTATTTACACTTCTCGCGGTATGTCTCAGCACGGTCGCCATAGCGCAAACGAGCGATGATGTGGTCGCGCGACGAGCGGCGCTCCAGCAGGAGCTTGATTCGCTTGAGGCGGAAATAGACACGCAGCGCGCGCTTTTAGACGATTTGCGCGGCCGCTCGGTGTCGCTTGAACGCGACATCGGGATTTTGAACGCGTCCATCAAGCAATCGCAGCTCTCCATCCGCGCGCGCAACATTGCGATTGCGAACTTGACGCACGACATTGGCGGAAAAGAAAAGACCATCGGCGAATTGTCGGATAAAATTGGGCGCGCAAAACTCTCGCTCTCGCAACTCATCCGTAAAACGGCGCGACTGCAATCCGATTCTCTTCCGGAACTTTTGCTCGCCGACGGTCGGCTCGCAAACCTGCTTACGGAGATGGGCTCCTTTGCGTCGGTGGAAGCATCGCTCTCTGAAACCCTTTCCGGTGTGCGCGTGGTGAAAAAAGATGTTGAGACAGAGAAACAAGAATTGGAAGATCGCCGTGCGGAAGAAACGGATTTGCGCGTCGCGCAGGAGCGCGAGCGCAAGCGCCTTGAGGAGCAAACGGCGGAAAAAGCGCGCATCTTGAAACTTTCAAAAGGCATTGAAGCGAATTATCAAGCGGTTATTTCTTCAAAAGAATATAGCGCCGCAAAAATACGGAGCGAACTTTTCGTGCTTCGCGACAGCGCGGCGATTCCATTTGAGAAAGCGCTCGCGCTCGCGCAGGATGCTCAAGCGAAAACCGGCGTGCGCGCGGCCTTTTTACTTGGTATTATCGCCGAGGAGTCAAATCTAGGCGAAAATGTCGGTACAGGAACTTGGCGCATAGATATGAAAGCGCCGCGCGATACCGTGCCGTTTTTAGACATTACGCGTCGCTTGGGGCTGGATCCCGACCAAATGCCCGTTTCCAAAAAAGCATGGTACGGGTATGGCGGGGCAATGGGGCCCGCGCAGTTTATTCCGTCTACTTGGATTTTGTATGAAAAGCGAGTTGCAGCGGCGACGGGGCATAACCCTCCGAATCCGTGGGACACTGGAGATGCATTTATGGCATCGGCGCTGTATCTAAAAGATAGCGGTGCGGCGAATGGGACGGTGGCAGCAGAACGCACTGCCGCGATTTGCTACTTGGCGGGTTGTGCGAATGCGAAAAAGAAAGCGTATGCGTTTTACGGCGACGATGTCGCGGGACTCGCGGCGAAGTACCAGCGGCAAATAGATATTTTAGGCGCGCAATAAGCTCTTCGCGAAACACATTTTACAAAAGTCCTCGGTAACGCTCGTGCTGTTGCAATACAGCACGAGCTCCAGACATTTTGAAAATGTGTTTCGCTCCGAGCTTTGTTATGCTATTTTGTGGTGGACGCCACCTTAGCTCAGTTGGTAGAGCGCCACTTTTGTAAAGTGGATGTCCCCAGTTCGAATCTGGGAGGTGGCTTTTTCAAGATTATGAACCAACCGCGCACAGGTCGTATACATTTAATATCGCAAGCGATACGGGAAATCGCGGATATTTTTGCGGAACT
>CAYORD010000011.1:0-11202 GCA_964406265.1 uncultured Candidatus Saccharibacteria bacterium
GTATTTCATAACACTCTATTTTACAAGAGTGTCCTACTACATTTGGGAATGAACCCCGGTCCATACGCATTGTTGTGGGACACGGCAAAACTACCGCTCGCAAGGGCGGTAGTTTTGATTTTCACCCTTATTTTAAGCCATTCTACGCGATTCCGCTTGACTGAAGATAACTAACTATGTTTTTTTCCGGCAATGGATTGCAGTTCTTGTTGGAGTTTTTGGAGTTCGTGTTCGTGATTTTCGTGCTCGGCGCGGATTTTGTTGCGCTCGGCTTCCAGTTTATGCGTTTCCGCTTGATGCACCGAAAGTTCGCGTTCTACTTTCTCCAATTCCGTTTTTTCCTTATCAACTTCGCGCTTGAGCGCGTCTATTGCGCCAGAAATGTTTGATGTTGTCATAATGTTATCATTGTAACAATGCGAATAATTATTGCAACAGGGATATTTCCACCAGATATTGGGGGTCCTGCGCAATACGCGCGGGAGACCGCGCGCGGGTGGACGCGCGCGGGACATTCCGTTACCGTGTGCAACTTTGGCGCGATTAGATTTTTACCGACCGTCGTGCGGCATCTCGCGTATTTTTTCTGGGTACTTGCGCGTTCTGTGCGAGCGGATTTTATTTTCATCCCCGATACATTCAGCGCGGCGGTGCCTGCGGTTGCGGTAGGGAAGCTTTTGCGCAAGAAAACAATTATTCGCACCGGCGGTGATTTTTTGTGGGAGCAATATGTGGAGCACACGGGCGACTTAGTTTTGCTACGGAACTTCTATCGTACGCGGATGGAAAAATGGAACAAAAAAGAGCATCTCGTTTTTCGTTTGGTCGGATGGGCACTCCGAAACGCATCGGCAGTTGTATTCAGCACGGCGTGGCAGAGAAATATTTTTGAGAAGCCATACCGCCTTGATTTGCAAAAGTGCTTTATCATTGAGAATTATTACGGCGAAAGAATGAGAGCACAGATACAACATACTGACAAACCCGAGAATGTTGGGGTGTTGCCGAAGGTGTTTGTGGGCGGGACGCGGGCGCTTAAGTGGAAGAACTTGGCGCGGATAAAGGAAGCGTTTTTACAGGTACAGAAAAGAGATACATCGGTGGTATTGCAATGGGAAACCGGAAGCCGCGGGAAGTTTTTATTGGATATTGAAGCGAGTTACGCAGTCATTATCGCATCGCTTGGCGACATCTCGCCCAACACAATTTTAGAAGCAATTCAATTCGGCAAGCCGTTTATTCTGACGCGAGAAACCGGCTTGCACGAACGGCTTAAAGATATTGCCGTATGGGTGAATCCTGAAGACGAACGAGATATAGCGGAAAAAATACTTTGGCTTGCAAATGAACAAAATTATACGACACAAACCGCCAAAGTCCGCGCTTTTTCTTTTACCCACTCGTGGGACGACATTGCGAGTGAGATTTTAACTATTTATGCGCGTACTTAATTTAAGCTTAGATAAAGAGGTATTGAAGGAAGGGTCGCTCGTACAGAAGCGGCTCGCTGTGCTCGCCGCGTCGGTGGGGGAGATTGTCGTGCTCGCACCGAGTGGAAATGAAAGCAGAGTTCGTCAGTTTTTTGATTTGTGGCGGAGGGCAAAGCGCCTACTTTCTAAAAGACATTTTAATTTAATTACCGTGCAAGACACTTCGTATTTTGCTTTGCTCGCATATCTGCTCGCGCACACATTTCGTCTGCCGCTTGAAGTGCAAGTGCATGGGTTTGAGAGATTTTATGGATTGCGAAAATTAATTGCTGGCTTTGTGCTTAGCCGCGCCGATAAGATACGCGTCGTGAGTGAGAGATTAAGGAGGGAGATTTGTCATCGCGCGTATGTACTTCCGGTTTATACGCAAGTCCATTCCCAGCCCCCCCTTTATAAAGGGGGGGAGGAAGGGGGGGATTTTGTATTTCTCACCGTCGGGCGGTTGGTGCCGGTGAAAAATATCGCGCTTCAGATTCGTGCGTTTGAGCGTGTGGTGAGAGAGTTTCCGCAGGCGCAGCTGCGCATTGTTGGTAAAGGACCGATGCGCAGCAACTTACAACTCCTAACTTCTAACTCCAAACTTGGGAGCACGGTTATTTTTGATGGACAACAAGAAGACATCGGAAAGTTTTATGAAGTCGCAGATGCATTTTTGTTAACTTCCAACAACGAAGGATGGGGTGTTGCGGTAACCGAAGCCGCTGCGTACGGCCTACCTATTATTATGACCGATGTCGGGCTTGCGGGGGAATTTATTAAGAATGGAGAAAATGGGATTGTTATTCCCGTCGGCAATGAAGACGCGCTCGTGTCCGCAATGATGCAAATTATTAAAGACGCGGATTTGCGCGCGCGACTTGGAAAAGCCGCGCGCGTCTCGTTTGAGAAACTTCCGACGCCAGAAGAATATATTAAAAAACAAGTTACGGAGTGGAATTTGCTATAATCTTAAAATGCGTGAATTTCTTATTGGGCTTCCCATACTCGTCCGTTATTTGATTGCCGGCGGGACTTCAACGGCGATTGACCTTGGAATACTCTATGTACTCACCGAATATGCGCACTGGTGGTACCTTGCATCGGCTACCGCGGCGTTTTCCATAGCAGTGGTGGTCAGTTTCATCTTGCAAAAGTTTTACACTTTCGCGCACCGCGAAGTGTCGCGCACCGTGCTTGCAACGCAAAGCGCTTCCTACCTCACCCTCCAATTTGCGAATGTCGGCATCAATGCGCTCCTTATGTACGCGCTCGTGGAATGGGCGGGGGTGTGGTATTTCACCGCGCAAGTGATCGCCGCCGCCGCGATTGCCCTTGAGAGTTTTTTCATATACCGCTTCATTATTTTTCACCACACTACTCCTTTGCAATATCGCATGACGCGCATCCTTCTGCATCTCAGGCGGCATCGCGCCGCGCTCACGGTTGCACTCTTCATCTCGCTCTTGTATGGGATGCATCATTTATTTATGCCGCGCTTTTTGCCGGACGGAATGGTGTACAAGCCCGTTACCTACGAATCCGACCATGATGCCGGCGGTTATTACGCGCCGCGCGCCAACGCTTTTTTTTCGCAAAACAAAATGCCGCTCCCATCTTTTCTGCCCGTTCTTAATCCAATCATTGTGGGTGGTTTAGGAAAGGCGCTTGGGAGTATAGAACGCGCCTTTATCGTCTCTGATTTTCTGTTTCCGCCGCTCATTTTTCTCGCCGTGTATATGCTTTCTTGCGAAGTTCTGCGCCGCCGCCTGCCTGCGCTCCTCCTTTCTTCCGTTTTTATCGTATCTCCGCTTGCATTTCTTTTGTCTCCTTCTGTGCCGATTCTTGCTCTACAAGCGCCGTTGTATTTCTCCAGTTTTGAATATCCGAAAATCACCTTCCTCTTTTATGCGTTTGCACTTCTTTTTATCTTTCGCGCACTCGCGCGCGGCGGCAGGAAAAATATCATCCTCGCAGGAGTATTTTTTGGCTCGCTCTTTTATACCTACTTGTTTGATTGGGCGTATATCAGTGTCGCGCTTTTCATTATGCTCATATGGTTTGCGTTGCAGCGCGAATGGAGCTCCGTCAAATCATGCATCGGTATTTTCGGCATTGGCGCACTTGTTTCTATTCCGTATTGGTTGAACTTTGCGGCGTTGCGCCGCTTGCCTCACTATCAAGATATTATCTTTCGTATCGGCGGGCTTGAGGTAGGGAGGGGTCTTCGTTTCTCATCCGTATGGAAGACCTATACGTGGCATCTCCTCTGGATTGTTGCGCTTGCCGCAACTGCGTTCAAGCGAGTGCCGCGACAGGCAATTTTCCTCATCTCGTTCCTCGTTGCTTATTTTGTCGTGGCGAATGTCCAAGTTGTACTCGGTTTTTCGCCGCAGCCCGACCATTGGTACCGCGAGACCTTTTTGCCGGTTATGCTTTCTTTCGGCGCAGTCGGCATATGGCTGTGGGAACAGTATGCGGCGCGCCGCGCCCCTCTCTGCGTTTTTATTTTTCTGGCGCTCTTTTTCGCACATGCGTTTTACTGGCAATATCGGTTGAGCCGCGAGCAGGCAGTGCAGTGGAGCATCCCGCACGCCGAAGCGGATGCGTACGCGTGGCTCAATTTGCACACAGACGCCGGTTCTGTTGTGGGGAGTATGAGCGAAGAAACCAACCGCGCTATCGTATTGTTCACCCACAACGCGCTCTTTTTGCCGAGTGGCGGCACAACGCTTATTTCCAATAATGAGATATGGAAACGGCTGTATACGCTCGCCGCACTATGGCAACTGACGCCAGAGCAGTTGAATGATTTTGTGCAGAAAAAAACCTACCATCTTTTTCAAGATTATTACCGTTCCCGTTCTCTCGACAGTTATTTCTACGCCGCTCCGCCTTCCGTTATTCCAAAGCAGGAGCTTGACACGCGAACGGTAAGCTACGCTGACCTCCCTCCATTAGATATCTTTACCGCGCCGTACCCATTGGACTATTTGTTTGTTGGTCCGCGCGAAGAATCTATTGCTCGTATGCCATTTGTTTTTGCGCGATTTCCGCTTGTGTACGATAAGGCAAGCGTGCGAATATACCGTCTCAACTATGAAAATGGAAAATAACATTGTGCTTTCTATTGTCATTCCGCTCTACAACGAAGAGCGCCGCCTCCCCAAAACCTTTGAAGCGATTGAACGGTTTGGCTGGATAAAAGGCGTTCATCCTTTTGAGATTGTTTTTGTTGACGATGGAAGCCATGATGCAACTGCGAATATGGTGCGCGCCTTTCTTACGAGGTTTCTTTCAGCACGGCTCGTGTCGCATAACAAAAATCTTGGGAAGGGAGCGGCAGTGCGCACCGGAATGCTTGCCTCTCGCGGAGCGTGGCGGCTTTTTGCAGATGCCGATATGGCGACCGATTTGGTAGAATTTGAGAAATTCGTTCCGTTTTTCTCGTCCGGCGCACAGGTTTTAATTGGCAGCCGTCGCATTGCCGGGGCGGAAGTGCTCATACATCAGCCCATAATTCGCGAAGTGATGGGCGGCGCTTACACGGCGCTTGCGAATTGGTTTACCGGCGCCGGCGTGTCTGATTTTACTTGTGGGTTCAAATGTTTTTCTGCGGAGGCGGCTTTGGAGATTTTCTCGCGCTCGCGCATTGCGCGATGGAGCTACGACGCGGAGATTCTATTTCTCGCTCACCGGTTGGGGTATTCGATTCAGGAAATTCCGGTCGTATGGCGCAACGACGGCGCGACCCGTGTGCGGTTATGGAAAGATACGCCGCGGGCGTTTTTTGACTTGTTTCTTTTGCGCGCGTATGCAGCGCTTGGGCACTATGACATCAACTCTGCAATATCAGCGAAGTGAGTTGAGTTTCAGTATATATGCGGCTTCTTTTTATTACGCAAGCGATTGACGAACGCGACCCCGTGCTTGGGTTTGTGTGCAACTGGTTGCGTGCCTTCGCATCTGGTTTTGCGCATATCTTTGCGGTATGTTTGCGGAAAGGCGAATACCATTTACCGAAAAATGTGGAAGTGTTTTCGCTTGGGAAAGAGCGCGGCGCACACCGCTTTGTGCGCGCCGCGCGATTTTTGCGCTTTGTCTACAGCACACGAAGCGAGTACGACACTGTATTCGTGCATATGAATCAAGAATATATTTTGCTCGCCGGTATTTTGTGGCGACTTCTCGGCAAACCGGTGGCGCTTTGGTACAACCACACCACCGGAGGTTTCTGGACAAAAATCGCGATGCAACTCGCCACCGTTGTATTTCATACTTCTCCCTACGCATTTACGGCGGGAACTCTTAAGTCGGTACGAATGCCGGCGGGGATTGATACGAAGCGTTTTGCGCCGCTTTCTGGAACTACGCGCATTTCGCATTCACTTTTGTATTTGGGAAGAATTGCGCCAATTAAAGGAGTGAAAGAATTGGTGCAAGCGGCGCGCGCGCTTCGCGCGCGCGGAACGGATTTTTCTTTGACTATATGCGGAAATGCGCTCCCGCGCGATGCGGCATATGAGAAAGAAATACGCGCGCTCGCGCAGCCGCTCGCGCGCGAAGGAGCGTGCCGTTTTTTGCGCGCGATACCGAACACCGAAGCACCGCGCCTGTTTAGCGCGCATGAAATCTTTGTAAACCTCACGCCGCGCGGCAATTACGACAAAACGGTATTGGAAGCCGCCGCCTGCGGCGCAATTCCGATTGTGTCTTCACCGGCATTTCGCGACGCGTTCCCGCCGGAATTGTTTTTTGAAGAGCGGAATCCCGAGTCGCTCGCGGATGCGATTGAACGGGTGTTCGCGATGTCAGAAAAGAAAAAAGAAGAACTGCGGACGCATCTTCGTGATTATGTTGTCAAAAATCATGAATTGATGGCGCTCGTGGAGAAAGTGAAAGAGGTTTTATCTATGCGAACGGAGGCAAGACATTTTCAAAAACTGGGGTGGGGGCGCGGCCATTCAATTCCTATTGAATGGGGGGGAAAGTTTTTGAAAATGTGCTTGCCGGAGTTCGTACATACAAAGCGTATTTATTATATCGCCAACGCCCGCATACCGACCGAAAAGGCGCATGGGATTCAGATTGCGAAAATGAGCGAAGCGCTCCGAAAGGCCGGCGCGGATGTGACGCTGGTAGTTCCGCGCCGCGGAAAGAGAGCGTCGCTCAAAAGTTTTTACAATCTCGCGGAGGATGTGCCGCTCATCCGCCTACCCGTACTTCCGTACGGCGCGAGTTTCTTGCTCGGCTCGTTTTCTTTTATGATTTCCGCATTTCTGTTTTTGCTTATGCGGAGAATGCGCGGCGAGCGGTTTTTGGTGTACACGATAGATATGGACCAATTTTCTTTTTCGCTAATTCCGTTTTTGGGCGCACCGTATTTTGTAGAGATTCACGATGCGAAACGGCGCGGTTTTTTGTTTCAGCGGCTTTTCAGCGGCGCGCGCGGCATCTTAACGATAAACAACATTATAAAAAAGAAATTGTGCGCGCGATTTGGGCTGCCGGAAGAAAAAATACTGGTTGCGCCAAACGGCATTTCTCAAGAGTTTTTTGACGCGAAAGATATTTCACAAGACGAAGCGCGCCGCGCGCTTGGGTTACCGCCAGATAAAATAATCGTGCTTTATGCGGGGCAGTTTTACGCATGGAAAGGTCTTGAAATCTTTGTGGAAGCGGCGCGCCGCGCGCCGAGTGTTTTGTTTTATCTTGCCGGCGGGACGCGCGAATTATTTGAGAAATTCACCGGCATCCGCGACATTTCGGAAAATATCTTGTTTGGTGGTGTGCGCCCGTATACCGAGATGCCACTTTTGATGCGCGCGTCCGATACGCTTATCGTGCTCGGCACGCGCCGCGACGAGTATTCGTATTTCCACACCTCGCCAATGAAGCTTTTTGAATATTTACCAGTCGGACAGTCCATCGTCGCGGCGCGCACACCGGCGATTGCCGATATGGTTTCTGAAAAAGAGGTCTTCTTTTATGAACCGGATAGCGCGGAAAGTATGGCGCAAGTAATTGCGGATGCACTCACAAACAAGACCGCCGCCGCGGCAAAAGCCGCGGCGGCTCGCTCTCTTGCCGAAAAATATACTTGGAAATCCCGCGCCGAAAAAGTACTCGCATATCTTTTACTCGTTCGTCAGAAACCACCACTCCATCATCATGATCCAAAAAACCTCTTTCACAATGTATTTGGTTTTATGCAATGAAAACCCCCGCCGCGCAATGCACAGCGCGACGGGGGGGGTGGGGCGGGGCTCATTTAGAGCCGGTCGAGAAGATCTTCACGATCTCTTTGACGAATGAGATGATTAAAAGAAATCTTCTGCGTCCTTTCTTCCGCGGTTTGTATGTGAATAGTTTGCGGTGATGCGACCTTTATCTGCTTCTTTTTTCGTTGTTTGTTTTGTTTATATCTTTTTGCTCGGCGGGGCATAAGACCTCTCTTTCATAACAAAAAACTGTTTCCATCTGCCATTCTAGCGCATGGTATTTTATTCCGCAAGCAGAAGAGGCCCCCGATGTTTGTCTCTATCTAAAAATCCTCCCCTAGCCCCTCCTTTATAAAGGAGGGGGAAAGGGGGTGGATTTATTTACACTCAAATCTCCTGCTTCTGCTTCGGCACGATGCCGTTTGCAATGAGGAGTTTCTCAAACTCATCGCGCTCTACCGTTTCAACTTCAATGAGCTTTTTCGCAATGGTATCAAGCGCTTTTCTATGTTTCTTCAAAATATCCGTGGCGCGCGTTTCCGCCTCCGACATAATACGCGCCACTTCGCTATCTACAACGGCGCCGACTTTTTCCGAATAGTCGCGCTCAACAAAACTCCCGCCGAACGGCGAAAGTCCTGCGGATTCTTCCAGCGCAATCGGCCCAATTTTTTCCGACATTCCGTAGCGGGTAACCATATCGCGCGCGAGCGCCGTTGCGACCGCGAGGTCGTTTGATGAGCCGGTCGTGAGGTCGTCGAAAAGCATCTTCTCGGCAACAAATCCGCCTAAGCTAACGGCGATGTCGTCCAAAAATTCGCGGCGCGACTGGAGCTTGCGATCCTCAATCGGGAGTTTCAGCGTATAACCTGCGGCGCGCCCGCGCGAGATGATAGACACTTTGTGCACCGGGTCGGCGTGTTCCAAAACGGATGCCGCAAGCGCGTGTCCCGCTTCGTGGTAAGCGGTAATTTCTTTTTCTTTGACGGACAGGAGGTGGCTGCGGCGTTCGGGCCCTAACATCACCTTTTCAATAGAACGAATGAGATCGTATTGCGTTACCTTTGTGCGGTTCTCGCGCGCGGCAAGAATTGCGCCTTCGTTCATCAATGAATAAAGGTCGGCGCCAGAAAATCCGGGCGTGCGCTCGGCAATCACGCGCAAGTTCACATCTTCAAACAAGGGCTTGCCGCGCGCATGAATTTTTAAAATCTCCTCGCGGTCGCCGCGGTCGGGCAAATCAACGACCACGCGCCGGTCAAAGCGGCCCGGGCGCACGAGCGCGGAGTCCAAAACATCCGGTCGGTTCGTCGCCGCCATTACGACGAGCCGGTCGGTCGGCTCAAAGCCGTCCAATTCCACCAAAATCTGGTTCAGCGTCTGCTCGCGTTCGTCGTTGCCGCCGCCCATCCCGCCGCCGCGCACGCGCCCCACCGCGTCAATTTCATCAATGAAAATAATGGACGGCGCGGACTTTTTAGCGCCGTTGAAAAGGTCGCGGACGCGCGAAGCGCCGACACCCACAAACATTTCCACAAACTCGGAGCCGGAGATAGAGAAGAAAGGAACATTCGCCTCGCCCGCGACCGCGCGCGCGAGGAGCGTCTTGCCAGTGCCTGATGCGCCCATCAGAAGCACGCCCTTCGGAATTTGCGCGCCGATGTCTATAAACTTTTTCGGATTTTTCAGAAAGTCCACAATTTCTTTCAATTCTTCTTTTGCTTCTTTCGCGCCGGCAACATCTTTGAACGAGACCTTCTGTTTCTTGTCGTGCGGGAAGGTGATGCGCGCTTTGGACTGTCCAAACGAAAACGCTTGCATCCCCGCGCCGCGCACCTGCCGCGAGAGGAACCAAATCACGAACGCGAGGAAGAGGATTGGAAGGAGAAACGGCGCAAGGTTGCCAACCCAGTATCCAATGCCGCTCGGCTTTGCGACGGTGATCGTAAGCGCGGCAATTTTCTCCTCAGGAACGCCGAGCGCCCCCAGTGTTTCCGCAATCGTGCCGCCCGATTCTTTCTTTGCAACCGAAACAGGCGCGTCGGGAGTTGCATCTTTGTAGCGCGCTTCAATTTCGTCTCCGAGCACTTTAATTTCCGCCACTTTGCCCGCCGTAATATCCGTCGCGAGTGCGGAAAGCGCAATTTCCTTGCGCGAGGCGTTTGTCTCGGCAATAAATGAATATGCACTCGTAAGTACGAGGAAGATAAGGAGCGCAACGACACCTTGGCGCAAAAGCGATTGTGGCGCCTTGTTTTTCGGCTGTTTTTCCTTGTTTTCCATGAGGACGCATTATATCACTCTTTTTTCACCCGTGCTACTATTGCGTTATGACTCTCGTGGACAACAAAAAAGCCGGTTTCAAATATGAACTCGTCCGTACGCTTGAGGCGGGGATTGAGCTTTTTGGGTTTGAAGTGAAGTCGCTTCGCAATAAACAGGGGACATTAGACGGCGCGTACGCGATTGTGCGCGGCGGCGAAGTGTTTTTGGTCAATGCGTATATTCCGCCGTATCAGCCGAAAAATATGCCGCAAAGTTACGACCCGCGGCGCAATCGGAAACTCTTGCTTACCAAAAGCGAAATCGCGGAACTTTCCGGCATTGAAAGCCGGAAAGGGTTGACAATCGTACCCGTGTCGGTGTATAGTAAGGGTCGGAAGGTAAAGGTGGAACTCGCGCTCGCGCGCGGCAAGAAAAAGCACGACAAGCGCGAAACGCTTAAGCGGCGCGATGCGGAGCGCGACATCCGGCGTTCGTTGAAAAATCAGTAATTTTAATACGGGGATGCAAGGCATAGACAAGAGCGTACATCTCGTATGTGCAAGGTGGAGCTCCAATAACTCTGTAAACTGTTGGAAACCTAACTGCAAAAACAGTTGCTAAAGCAATCGCTTCTCCATTTTTTGGAGTGAACGATTTTGCTTTCGCTCGCGCTTCGGCGTAAGCGACATTCGCCGTCCAACGCCCGAGCGGACGGATAGAGTGTTATTCAAGGGCTAGAAATACGGCTCTTCTCAATCGTGTTTTGAAAATAAGAGAATCGTTCGTACCATGTTTTGTTTGTTTATAGTGGTATGAATTAAAAAAAGAAACACAACTAGACCTTGTAGACGCATATGCGATGTGCTTTTGCACGGGAGTTCAATTCTCCCCGTCTCCAAACCAATCATAAAACCGCCGTACGGCGGTTTTATGATTGTGCGGGTAAAAAAATTCGCGTATACTATGTGGTCTATGAAGGAAAATCCGCTTGAGAATGCACTTCAACAACTTGCGCGGGCGGGAAAGGTGGAGAAATTTTCTTCAGAACTTTTGGCGCGCCTCGCGCGTCCTGAGCGGGAAATCAATGTCGCGATTCCGGTACGGATGGACGGTGGGAGCATACGAATTTTTGACGGGTACCGCGTGCAACACTCCAACCTGCGTGGTCCGTACAAGGGCGGGATTCGTTTTCATCCGGACACGGATATGAACGAAGTGCGCGCGCTCGCGTTTTTGATGACCCTAAAAAC
>CAYORD010000012.1:0-5746 GCA_964406265.1 uncultured Candidatus Saccharibacteria bacterium
CAGGAACCGCGGCAGGAAGAATCACGCGAGACGCGGTCATTAAAATTGCGTGCATTAACGCAGACGGAGAGCGGGCTGATGATGAGGTAAGGGTGAATGTATCAGAAATATAGCAAAGTAGCATATACATACGATCGTAGTTATATGCTACTTTGGAAAGAAAATAGCGGTGGATAAACCAATCGCCGTAATTTTTGCGGATGTTGTATACTAGAGGTGTGGATTTTCAGATGCCACCAACATTCATTCCGCGCAAAACAGCTGATGCGCAGACGGCGGGCGCGCGCCACGCGCGCGTAAGCGTTTTTTTTACTTTAAGCGCCAGTGCGTTTGTGTTGTCGCTTCTTGCGGCGGGAGGTGTCTTCTTTTATCAAAAGATTTTGGCGAACCGCCTCGTAAAAATGAACAACGACTTAGTGGCGGCGCGCGCCGCGTTTGAACCGGCGTTTATTGAAGAGCTTCAACATATGGACCGTCGAATTGAAGGATCAAAAACGTTACTCGCAGAACATCGCGTCATCTCGCCATTGTTTACCCTGTTGGAGCATGAAACTCTTGCGACGGTCAGATTCACTAAATTTAGTTTTTCTGATTCCATGGAACCGCCTAGCAGTGGAAGAGTGCGCCTTGATCTTTCAGGAGAAGCTATTAGTTTTAACGCCATTGCCTTGCAATTAGATGTATTCAGCAAAAACGGAAATTTTCTCAATCCCGTTTTTTCTAATTTCGATGTGGACAAAAATGGGACTGTCCGTTTCAGTTTTACGGCCACGGTTGCACCTGAATTTATATTATACCGTACACACCTTTCGGACAAGAAAAAATCCTTAGAGCAAAACGCCGCGGCAGGCGCAGCGCAACCTCCTGCGGCGCCGTCCTCGAACACAAAGATTAAACAAGAACAATCCAATGATATTCAGTTAGAAGATGAAATATTATTTTAAAAATGTTATGCATGGAACATTTTTAAAATAATATGTTATGCATGGAACATTTTTCATCCCCGTCTTTTTTTTCGCCTTAGCGGCATCGCTTACCGCGTGGTTTACCGTGCCCCGTTGGAACGGTCCGACTGGTGCATCTGATTTTATGCGAAAAAGTATAGCAGAACTCAAGGCGGATGAGGCCGTATACCGTGACGCATTCAGCAAAATGCGCGAAATTGAACTGACGCGCACTGGACTTGCGGCGCGCTACAATACCGTATCTGAAAAAGATCGTGTGCGACTCGGCAAATTACTTCCCGACACCATTGATTCAGTTCGGCTCATCTTAGATATTGAAAATGTAGCACGCATGCACGGGCTTAAACTACGGAGCGTATCTGCAAGTGTGGAGTCATCTTCCGCAGGAGGAAGCAGACAAACAGCGGAGCAAATCTATCAGCCCACCACATTTTCTTTCAATGCAATTGGACCGTACGAGAATTTTGTTCCATTTTTGTCCGATCTTGAAGCAAGCGTTCGGTTGTCTGATGTTACTGGGGCGAATTTTGAATCAAAAGATTCTGCAGAGTATGTATACGGAATTACCCTCAGAACCTACATATTATCAGAAAACAAGGAATAATAACATGTTAGCAGTCCTTAAAAACAAAAAAGTGCTCGGGCTTTCCGCTTTTTTTATCATTACCGCGGTGGTACTTTTTGGATTCGGACGGCGGCGTACGACTGCACCGGAGATTCTTTCGTCTCCAGCGGCGCCCTACCTATCGGTTTCTCCCGCTTTTTCTGTCGATGCGGCAATGGGGCAGGACTTGCTTGCCGCGCTCGCGCTGTTAAAAACGATACGATTAGATACTTCTATGTTTACGGACCCACTTTTTAAGAGCTTATCTGATTGGGGCAAGGAAATCCCGTCCCAGCCGGTAGGAAGGCGGAATCCCTTTGCGCCGTTAGGGGCTACGCTCGCAAAAAAGACAATCGCCGTACCTGCAAAACCGCCTGCTGAAAAATCAAAAATAGAACCCCCAACCCAATCCGAGTCGTCGCCGGATTCCGATGTGTGGGACTTTTCGGATATTGAGTTTCAATTTTGAATTTCTATGACACTTTTTGAACTGCTTGCAGAAAAATTATTCATAGACAAAAAAGATATTTCCGCGCTTCAGGCAGACGCGGACGCATCCGGCAATGTCGAAGAAGTGTTATTACGGCATGGCGTATCAGCTGAAGACATACTGGCCGTACGCAGCGAATTTTTTGGCATTCCCGCGAGAAATCTTGAGGGGCAAGATATTTCGCTTGAAGTGTTGAGATTGGTGCCTGAAGAATCGGCCTCATATTATCGGTTTGTTCCGATTGCATCGCGTAACGGAGCTTTAGAAATCGGCATCGTCGATCCAGACAATATTGAAGCGCGCGATGCGCTCAATTTCATCGCTGGGAAAATTGGCATTCCGTATAAATTGTTCCTTATTTCAAGCGAAGATTTTGAGCGCATCATCCAGTCATACCGTTCATTGTCTGGAGAGGTGACTAAGGCGCTGTCGGAACTTGAGGGTAAGTTTAGCGAGGTAGGAGATGTGGAACTCGGTCCCGCCTTGAAAGAAATGGAAACAAAGATTATTGAGGATGCACCGGTTACTAAAATTGTTGCAACCATTCTTCATTATGCGACCGAAGGCGCAGCATCCGACATCCACATAGAACCGCAAGAGGACCGCGTACGGGTGCGTTTCCGTCTTGACGGCGCGCTTAATACCAGCTTAATGTTGCCTGCGAAGGTACATTCCGCAACGGTAGCGCGTATCAAGATCCTTTCCAATATGCGTCTTGATGAAAAACGTAAGCCGCAAGATGGAAGATTTTCGGCGCACATTGCTGGACGGCGCATTGACTTTCGCGTATCTACTTTTCCTTCATATTACGGAGAGAAAGTGGAAATGAGGATTCTTGATACTGAAAAAGGCGTCAAGCCGCTTCCAGATATGGGTATGTCTAAGAGAAATCTGGAAGTAATACGCCGGACGCTCAAGCGGCCGTATGGATTGATACTACTGTCCGGTCCGACTGGTTCTGGTAAATCAACCACCCTCTATACGATGTTAAATGAACTTGACCGAGAGGCGAATAATGTCGTCTCCCTTGAAGATCCTGTTGAATACACCATACCCGGCATGAGCCAGTCCCAGATACGACCCGAAATCGGCTACTCGTTTGCAACGGGTCTCCGTTCAACCTTGCGTCAGGACCCGGATGTTATTATGGTCGGAGAAATTCGCGATAAAGAAACCGCGCAGTTGGCGGTGCAGGCGGCACTGACAGGCCATCTAGTGTTTTCTACGATACACACCAATAATGCCGCAGGCGTCATTCCGCGTTTAATGGACATGGGAGTCGACCCCTTTCTTATTGCGCCGACTATGGCGCTCATCATAGCTCAACGGCTTGTTGGAAACATTAATCCGGAAACCGGCAAGCTTATGCCGGTTGATGGAAGCGTTGCCGCAACCGTTGACCGCTCATTTACCGATTTACCGGAGGAAGTGCGAAAAAATATTCCACATGCCAAAGAAGTGCTATTTATTGAGCCGACCAAGGACTGCCCCAAGGGCATTCGCGGCAGGAGCGCGGTGTTTGAAATGATTGAAATGGACAAAGCGCTTGAGCGCGTCATCCTCACGCGCCCGACGGAAGAAGAAATTACCAAAGTCGCGCGCGCGCAAGGAATGCTCACGATGAAAGAAGACGCGATTCTCAAGGCCTTCCGCAAAGAAATCCCGTGGGAGGAGGTGAATAAACTATAATCATATATACTTACGCTATGGACACCAATACAAAACGTACGATTCTCATTGTAGACGACGACAAGTTTCTGCTCGCGATGTACCAGACGAAATTCGAAAAAGCCGGCTGGGCGGTGGAGGTCTCTCTGAATGCAACCGAGGCGCTTCAGAAACTACGCGATGGGCTTCTACCCTCGGCGGTTATGTTTGACATCATTATGCCCGGGATGGATGGCATTGCGTTTTTGGAAACGATTCGGAAAGAAAAGCTCGCGCCGCACGCCGCGCGTATCGCGCTTACCAACCAAGGCCAGTCGGACGGGAACATTGAAAGAGTAAAAGCACTCGAGGTTGATGGCTATATCGTGAAGGCCTCCTTGATTCCGTCCGAAGTTGTGGAGATGGTGCAAAGAATAGTTGATGGAAGAAAAAAATGATTATGGCCAATGATTACACAAAAGAACTGGAAGGATTGGCGGATTATGTGCTTCGCGAAGGCGCATCCGACTTGCATCTGTCCGAGGGCAAGCCGCCGGCAATTCGCGTAAACGGCGCGCTCTTCCCTTTGGAAAAACTGCCGAAAATTTCCCATGCGGACGCGGAAGGGTTTGCGAAAGCGCTTTTGGAAAAAGAAGAGTTAGAACGATTTTTCGCCGACAAAGAGGTGGATGTGTCGTGGGCGTACACTGATAAAGCACGCTTTCGCGTGAATGGCTACTTCCAGCAGGGTGGCATTGCATTTGCGATGCGGCTTATTCCGCGCAAAATTCAGACACTTGAAGAACTGGGACTGCCGTCAGTTTTGGAAAGCTTCACTAAGCGCCAGCAGGGATTCTTTCTCGTCGTGGGGCCAATCGGGAGTGGCAAGTCCACGACACTTGCATCGCTTATTGAAATAATAAATATGTCGCGCGCCGAGCACATCATAACGATTGAAGATCCTATTGAGTATGTCTATGAGCAGAAGCAATCCATCATAGACCAGCGCGAAGTGCGTTTGGATACCAAGGACTTCCGCACCGCACTCACTTCGCTTTTCCGGCAGGACATTAATGTCGCGCTCATCGGCGAGATGCGTGATATTGAAACCATTTCCGCCGCGGCGACTGCGGCGGAAACCGGACATCTCATTTTTTCAACGCTCCATACCAATAATGCGGCGCAAACGATTGAACGTATTATTGATGTATTTCCTTCCGGCCAACAGGAGCAGATCCGGCTTCAATTGTCCAGCTCACTCACCGGCATTTTCTCACAGCGGCTCGTGCCGCGAATTGCCGGCGGCCGTATTCCTGCGTACGAACTCCTTATCTCAAACAGTGCCGTCGCGAATCTCATTCGCGAGAAGCGCACACATGAAATTCAAACCGTGATTCAGACCAGCGTAGAACAGGGCATGATGGATATGGACCGTTCACTCGCCGAACTCGTGCGGCGCGGAGAAATAACGCCCGAGACCGCTTTTTCATATTCGCTGAACCCGGCGGTGCTTGAAAGATTACTTTGATATGTTATTCAACTACAAAGCCATCGATAAATCAGGAATATCGCAAACAGGCGTCATTGAAGCGCTGTCGTATGAGTCGGCGGTTTCTTCTTTGCAGAGGCGCGGATTATTGATTTCTTCTGTTACCGAAACGCAGTCAGGTCCCTTATTGGGAAAACAAATTACTTTTTTCGTGCAGGTTAAAACGCGTGATGTGGTGCTTCTTTCACGCGAACTCGCGACCCTGTTTACGGCGCAGGTATCTGCACTTCGGGTGTTTCGGCTCATGTCGGGGGAAGTGGACAGTCCTATGCTTCGAGACACATTGACGGCGATTGCCGATGATATACAAGACGGATCCGCTATTTCACGCGCATTATCGCGGCACCCGCACATATTTTCCAATTTCTATGTGAACATGGTGCGTGCCGGAGAAGAGGCGGGAAAACTCTCGGAAAGTTTTGAATTTCTCGCTGACCACCTTGAACGAACCTATGAAGTAACCACGAAAGCGAAAAATGCCCTCATTTATC
>CAYORD010000012.1:5756-11191 GCA_964406265.1 uncultured Candidatus Saccharibacteria bacterium
GGTGTTCGTCATCATTACTTTTTTTGCGGTTATGATTTTAATGCTCACGACAGTAATTCCACAACTCTCGCATATCATTACTGAATCGGGCAGGGCCGTACCCTTTTATACGCGCGTAGTGGTGTCGCTCAGCGATTTTTTTGTCGCGTATGGTATATTACTTTTTGCGCTTGTAATAGGAGGGTGGTTTGCCCTGTGGCGCTTTGTGAAGACGCCTTCCGGCAAAATGTCTTTTGATCGTTTTTTGCTTGCCATCCCGAATGTAGGAACGCTTCTCAGGAAATTATATCTTTCGCGCATTGCCGATAACTTGCATACCATGCTCTCGGCGGCAATCCCGATTGTACAGGCGATTGAAATCACGCAAGATGTGGTTGGCAGTCCCGTCTATGAGGTCGCGCTCAAAGATATCGCGAAATCAGTGAAAGGCGGGAGGTTGATTTCAGATTCTCTGGCGGTGCATCCGGAATTTCCTGGTATCATGGTCGCGATGGTGAAAGTGGGCGAAGAGGCGGGGGAGCTCGGAAATATCTTGGAAACGCTCTCTCGCTTTTACCGCCGCGAAGTAACCGCGGCGGTGGATACGCTTGTGGGGTTGATTGAGCCGATACTTATTGTCGGCCTCGGTCTCGGCGTCGGCGTACTCCTCGCCGCCGTGCTCATCCCGATTTACAGCATTTCGGCGAGTATATAGGCGTACGGAAGCTACCTCTGCCGAGACCGGCAAAATTCCCCTCCGAGGAATTTTGCCTTATCCGCTCGGCTCACTCCTCCCTCGTCCGCCTCAGGCGGACTCGGGAGTCCGTGGCCGTTCGCCTCCTCGCCGTCTCGGCATAGGTACTTCCTCGCTTTTGTTTTCACTATCTTACTTGCAAGTAAGATAGAATTGCCGACATACACTATCTTTAGCGGTCGCCAAAGTTAGTGTATCCAATCATTTTGCTTGCCCGCCAATGAGGATGGCAAAATGTTTGTATAAGCTAAAATAACTGGGATTTTCCCGTTCGTTATTTTTTGGTGATAATAATATTTTCTAGACCCACAAAGGCGGATGAAAGACAAGCTGTAGAAATGCAAATAGCAAAAATTACCCCAATCTCAAAACCAAATGAGTTGTACACAATGAGAGATAAAATAAAAGTGATAAAGAATACTGTTAAAAGCACCTTCAAGATATTAGATGGTTTAGGCATGTTTTTATCTTTCATTATCTAAAATATTAAACCTTTGCGACAAGCATACACCACTTGCGCGGAAAAGAAAAGAGGGTATGATGGTTAAGTTAGTTGTATCGCGGGGTGGAGCAGCCTGGTAGCTCGCAAGGCTCATAACCTTGAGGTCGTTGGTTCAAATCCAACCCCCGCAACAAGTTGGCGATGTGTGGATAACTCGTGCTCGCATAAAGAGGCACGGGTATATAATTGACAGCACATGTCTTTTATAAATTAACCACTCCTTTTTTATGAACTGGTATTCACGACCCGTCTTTTTTTTACTTGCTATCTCTCTGTTCGCGCCCGCAGTTGTTTCTGCCGCGCCGCGCGTAAAATTCTCCGAAGCGCATCCGCAATATATGGCGGCGCTCGCGCGAGCGCTCGCGCAGGAAGTCAGGGCAGACGCGGGGCAAAATCCCGCGGATTTGGATGAGGATTTCTCGCCGGAGGACTTCGGCTTGACGGGCGTCGGTTTTTTGCCCAACAACCCGCTCTATATATTTAAGGCGGTACGCCGCGGACTTTCCGACACCTTTACGACCGACCCGCAGGCAAAACTTGAAAACTCGTTGCATTTCGCAGCGGAGAAATTGTTGGAAGCAAAAGCGCTCTCCGAACAAGGCGCGCGCGATACCGCCGTCGCAAGCGCGCTCAACCGTTTCCGAGGCGAAGTAGAGCGCGCGCGGACGCGCGCGGAAGCGGCATCTAAAGAGTTGAGCGGAAGCGAGGCAGGCGCAGAAGTTGCCCGCTCTATGATGGATGCTGTCATCAAGTATCAAAAACTTATCGGCAGAATTGAAAAAGAAACAGGCGGCCGCGCAACAGAAATTACCGCAGAAGCGAAAGAGCGCGCCGGCGAAGCGTTCGGCGCGGCATTTGCATTTGTGCCCCCCGATAAAGCCGCGAGTACGCTTTCCGGAGTGCTGGATTCCCAACAGGGTTCTGATTTTAAGGATTTTAAGAATATAGAAGTATTGAGGACGGTGGAACAGCAAGTGCCTGAAGCGGCGCGGCCCGCCATCCGCGCGGCGGCGGAAGGAGCGCTTGCAAAGTTGGAAGAACATCTTGCGGAGGGCGAGGGCGGCAGCCGCGCCGCATTTGGGGACTTCGTGCGGAATGTCGGCGGCAACGAGGCGCGGCATTTGGCAATTATTCAGGAGCTTGAAGTACGGCCTATGAGCGACGAAGCGCGCGCGTCGCTCACGGCGGCAAAGGAAGAAGTGCTCTCACGCGCCGATGAACGGCTCGCCACGCTTTCTCCGGATGAAAAGCGTTCTTACCTTTCTCATTTGAACGAGGGAAACATTGAAAATGTGCGCGTCGTCAAAGAGCTCGAGAAAAATGTATCCGCAGATGCGCTCGCGAATGTTTCCGATATTGCATCATCAGCGAAAGAAAACTTTGCGCGAAAAGTGGAGAATGCGGCGACTAATGCAGGAGAACGCGCGAAGTTGATTGAATCTGTGGAGCGGTTCCACGACGCAACTTCACTTTCTGTGCTGGATGAGATCGCGTCACTGATTCCTCCGGAACAGCAGTCGGTGTTTTTGTCGCTGAAGCAAAAAGCGGCAACGGAAATACAAAACGACATCTCTCGCGCGCGCGATTCGACGCAAACCCGCGCAGTTTATAAGGCGTTAGGCGGCGACCACCCGGAGGACTTTAAAACGCTTGAGGGCGTTACCGGAGTATCCGCCGCTATACTGGAAGAAATTCGCTCCGCGACCGCAGAACTCGTGAAGGCGCGCGCTGAAGTCATTAGCGATGTGGCGCGCTTCCGCAAGTATGAAGAAGCGTTCCGCGCATCCAAAAACTCCGGAGAGACGGGCGTCTTTTCAAGCGAACTCTCTTCGTTTTTTACAGAACAAAGCGGTGTGTACGGCTCGCGCGAAAAAGCGGAGCAAAAAATCGCGGATGCCGCGAAGCTCGTGTCCGAATTATCCGGGCTCGCCGGTTCTTTGCCCCTCAATTTGGGATACGGCGAGGACGGATTTGACGAAAGCGTTCGAAACGCCGCGCGGCTCTTGAGCTCCGCGGAACGGCGTCTTGCGGGCGCTCGCGCGGCGCTCGCGCGAAGCGCGTTTGGGCTTGCACATAGCGAGGCGCAGGAAGCGGAGTTTGGCGCGCGCGACGGCATCTCTATCGCGCGCGCGTACAAGTCGGGTAAACGAAGTGGGGATATAAAGCCCGTCACCCCGATTGAGGGCGATATTCGTTTGTATAGCCGTTATGAGTTCCAGAAGTTTTGCATTGCCGTCGGCGGCATCCTGTCTAACACATTTTCGTGCGAATACGAAGACGGCCGCATCTTTACCGTTGGGAAGGACTCGTTTCCCGTAACCGTGCCAACGGCATTTCGTCCGACTGAAAAGAAGATTACTCCGCTCCCCGTGCCGGTCGTTGACCCCGACAAACCGCTTCCCTTGCCGATTTTGGATCCAACAAAATCGGGGCGGTGCGGCGGTAAAGAAAAATATAGCTGTCCCTCTGATATGTTTTGCGTGACATCGGAATATGTTCCTGCAGTCGTTGGCGACGCAAGCATCGTGTACGGCTCTTGTGTCGCAAAAAAAGAAATAGAAAAGAGAAAGGATATTTCGTGCCAGGCGTATTTTGAAGGGTATGTGTATGATTCCGAAAAAAGCGCGTGCGCGCGGCGGAGCCAGAGCGGTTGCAGCAACCCATTTATCTATAAAACAAAAGATGCATGCGAATTAGGCATTCGCGCAGAAGAGCGTCCGGAAACGGAGACACGGAGATGGATAGAGCATATCTGGCGTTTCGCGGACGGCGTTGAGACCTCAATGATTTTGGATCGCACCGATTCTGAATATCTTGGTTACATCAAAAATACCGAGACCGTATGCCGCCTCATGCCGAAACAGCAATTTTTGTGGAAGCGGGGCGCGGGTAATGATGCGGCTGATAACTGGAAAAACTTCGGCATCCCCGATTGTTCGGGACAGGCATTTGCGCCCGCAAATTGCGGCAACAACATTTGCGAGTCGGGAGAAACAGTGAAAAGTTGTTCGAAGGATTGTAGCGGGGGTACGACTGCGGGTGATGTATACTCATGCCCCGGTTTTGCGCATGAGCGGATTGATTCAAGAGGAAAACGGTATTGCCAGTTGAATAATAAGTACTCATGCAATGCTTCGTACCCGCAATTCTTGTATGAAAGCTCCTACACTCCATCTTTGTGTCCGAACGAACTCGTAACGGGCGATACCAATACGACTGCGACGACCACTGGCGTGCAGTTTGGAAATTGTGGAGCGAATGCAAGCTCGTACAGTTGTGAGGCAAACCGTGAGTGCGACTGGTATGTTCCAACACGCGGTTCTCCTTACTGTGCGCCGGCGGTCCGAAGTTCATGGGTGTCTCATACATGGCGCTTCAGCGATGGAAGCACAGAGACATCATCTATTTTGTCCAGAATTGACCGCGAATATTCCGACTTTATTGCATCCGTTGATGCGCAGTGCAAGACAATAACGCGCAGCAAGTTTGCGTGGAAGCAGGGCGCGGGCAATGATGCGCCGGACAACTGGCAAAATTTCGGCATCCCAGATTGTTCCGGTACGGCATCGAGCGGGACTGGCACTGGCGGATATGCAGGAGATGCAAATTCATGCCCAGGATTTTCTTACAGTAAATGGGATAAAGATGGTAAACGGTACTGCCAACTGAACAGTGAACGTAAGTGCGATTACACCTATCCAAGTTATTTGACGAATGGGCCGAATTACAAAGAAGGAAGATGCCCCGCTGAAGACACGGGCGGGTGGGGTACGGCGACCACAACTACCGGCAGCAATCCCGCTTGTTCCGATGGTCGTGATAACGATGGCGACGGACAGATAGATTATCCGGCAGACACTGGTTGCTATGGTCCAAATGACTATGATGAGGCGTATTATCCAACCGGAGGAGGAGGCGGCGGCGGTTCAACATCGTGCGACAGCGCACTTACTGCCCTTCTCGGAACCGGCTGCCACCAGATGTACACTGATTCTTCAGGTAAATCCGTTTTCTGCGATGGACCGATGACAAAGTCCGCTAAAAGCGGAGATGCGTCAACAACCGCAGGGTGTTCAATGCCTAGCAGTACTGGTGGTATGCAGAAATGCTTCTACCCTAACGCATCGAAAAACGGCGCACCGACAGGCTACACCGTGTGGTGCGAGTCCGATTATGTAAACTGTCATGAAGGAAGCCCAA
>CAYORD010000013.1:0-5001 GCA_964406265.1 uncultured Candidatus Saccharibacteria bacterium
CCGGCGGACGCAAAAAGATTGTTGAAGAACAAATTGGCAGATTTGGTGGAAAGGCAGCGCGTACTGTCGCGGAATCGTTACAAGAAATCGTACATTCTGTATGAAAAGATTTTTATTTTCATTTTTTAAGAAAATAAACCGCCTGCTTCAAGGGAATAATGTTGGCGCGTTCGTTCCCGGTCTCCGCCCGCTCCATCATTTTTTATTAGCGGTACTGAAGCCGGAAGGCGTTGTGGAAACAAAGGTGTTTAGCCGAACGCTTTTTGTGGATATGCGCGACTCTGGAGAGGCCGATGAAATTATACTGCATGGGTGCTACAGCCCGTATGAAACGAAAGTGTTCCGATCGTTCATTAAACCCGGTATGGCGGTTGCCGACATAGGAGCGCATATCGGTTACTTTACGGTACAGGCGGCTGATTTAGTTGGCGCGCGCGGACAGGTGTATGCGTTTGAGCCAGATTCGAGAAATTTCGCATTACTATCGCGCTCGATATCTGCAAATCGGTTTGCACATGTCAGAATAGAACAGAAGGCAATTTCAAACAGAGTCGGAATTGAAACTTTATTTTTAGACCGCTCAAATCTGGGTAATATGTCTTTTTCTGCGCGCAATATTTCCGCCGATGCTTTTGGCGGGAGCGTCAAGGTATCGACGGTGACGCTTGATGGATATTTTTCAGGATTACTGCTTGATATAATTAAAATTGATGTGCAGGGCGCGGAAGGACTTGTGTTTGAAGGCGGGAAAGAAACTCTTGCGAAAGTGTCCGCAGTGCTTGCCGAGTTTTGGCCGTTCGGTTTGCGAAATATGGGTACAGAGCCGCGAGCATTTCTTGAGATGTTTCAGCGCGCCGGATTTTCTTTGTATCTATTGAACGAAAACGCGCGCACAACAAAGAAAAAAACCATAGACGAATTGCTTCTCATTTCTGGAAACCGGCCCGGTGGAAAGGGATGGGCGAATATATTATGCAGAAAGGAATGAGTATATCATTTGCGTATTATTTTTATGGCGATTAAACCAACAGGTGGCAGAAGAAGCACTATCGTCAATAGCGGCGAAGCAGCGCGCTTTTTCCGCTTGTTTGGACCAAAAAAGGGGCGCGTATTAGATATGGGGTGCGGTGCATTTCCGTTTCAGCCGTCTAGTGCCTCGTGCGAAATAGTCGGCGTTGATCAAGATAAAGAAGGATTCGTACACCTCGATTTTTCCTATGACAAGCTTCCGTTTCCCGATGAATCGTTTGATGCGATAACTGCATGGGAGGTTTTCGAACATCTTGAGAATCCCTTTTTTGCAATGCGCGAGGCGCATCGGGTGTTAAAAACAGGCGGGCGATTTTTGCTTTCTGTACCGAATCCGGCGCACATCGAAAGCCGAACCAATTTCTTTTTGTATGGCGACTTGCCGCGCTGGCGGAGGCGAAGCGACCACATCTTTGTTCCATTGCCTGCGATTCTGCGCAAAACATTCGCAAAGAAATTCCATCTCATTGCGTTTCTGTATGCTCTACCGTCTTTGTTCGGTTTTCGCCTCCCATTTTTCGCACATAAATCTACCGGACTATATGCGGTGTGGATTTTTGAGAAGTAAGATATTCCTCGGTTTTTTTGAGCCACACTTCATCCGTTATCGTTGTAGCGGGAATGTTTGTAAGAAGCGCACCAAGGAGTCCTTTATGCGCGAGGCAGCTAAAAAATTGATGGTGCAAGCAGAAGTTGTCCGGTACAACTGGCGGAAGATTTTCTATAACCGCTTGTTTTTTAATAAGAAAAAAACCGAGGTCCTGTCCTTGATAAAACGGGTCTGGAGATAATAGGTCGTCATATCGTTCTATAAATCCTTTTTTATTAATGTGAATGTTGTTATACGGCCCATAGATGCCGTCCTTATTACGATTGCGGTACACAGTCATAAGCGCGTGGACCCTGAGTTTGTTAAAATGTGTGATATGTCTTTCTAAATTGAACGGCCAGTAGATGTCGTTCCTGTGGAGAATGAAAAAATCGTCCACAAGCGGAAGCGCCAATACGAGCCGCTTGCCGTGATTTACTTCCAGCGGCGCATAGTGGTATGAAATATCCACCCCCCACTTTTTTCCGTCTCCGAAATAATCCGTAATGCTTTCTGCGGCATGTCCCGTGAGTATGAGGAAGCGTTTTAATCCGTTTGCCTTGAACAGTTCAATCAAATGTTCCAAAAACGGCTTGTCGGCAACTTTCATCATTCCTTTGTTCGTACGCTCGGTAAAAGGCATCAGCCGCTCGCCGCGGCCGCCCGAGAGAATCACCACTTGTTTTACTATTGACTCTTTTTTCATAAAAGCATATAATCGCCTTGGAAACAAATTGAACTTTAAAAAGAAATTAAGATGAATATAGACCACTTTGGTACATTCGTACAAGAATGTCAACGGATACAACGGGCTTTTGATTTTTTACCCGATGACTTCTGTAGCGACGGCGTTTTTGCGGCGTGGGAAGCGGGAGGCATCTTTTGCCCCGACTGGGGAAGTTTAAACCACGAACCGCAATTTTCAACCTGCAACCTTACTCGTTGGTGGGTGAATGTGGCTGCGCACATGAGTGTTTCTGCAGTGCTTGGATTTAAGCTTGCACATGCAAGCAGTGGAGCAGACACACGATCGGTGATAGAAGCACTGCTGATTCACGACTGGAACAAACGCCATGAAATAAACTGCCTTCGAACAGGCCATTACGATGTGGGAAAAATATACAACGCAACACTTAAAGCAAATGAGGAATTGCTTCGGTGGTTTTCGGATCCATTAGTTAATCTTGCAAGTGTTGCAGGACACGGCGGTGTGGTTGTCTCGGAAAAACGCGTGTTGTCCCTTGAGGAAAAAATTGTCTTCTATGCGGATATGTGTACTTCAGGAAGCGTCACTGTTCCTTATGAACAACGCCTTGGCGAACTCCAGTCGCGCATGGGGCAGGGAATGCCATACCAAAACACTGAAAAGTACTTTCAGAAGAAATACAAAGTGTCTCATCAACAAAAGCATTCCGAGTTACTCGGGCCGATTGAAGTGGAACTTGCAAAGCTCGCTCAGTTTGACGGGCCACAAAAAAATTTACCGCTTCATCTCGCGCCGAAAGAGTTTCAATCATGAGGATTTTTTCCTCGCATGAACGGCTTCGCACTTCAATTAGTGCTTGCCGTTTTTTTATGGTAGATTTTCTCGTATGAAAAAGAGAGTGCTCATCACTGGCGCGGAGGGGTATCTGGGGAGCGTGATTGCGCCGTTTTTGATTGAACGCGGCTATGAGGTGACGGGGCTGGATACTGGATTTTTTAAGGACGCTCTGCTTTATGAAGCGCCGAGATATCCAGTTGTTAAAAAAGACGCGCGGGATGTTTCCGAAAAGGATTTAAAAGGAATTGACGCCGTAGTTCATCTTGCCGGTATTTCAATTAACGACCCGTTTGGAAATCTCCCGCCTGAGAAATTGTATGACCCGACGCGGCGTTACGCGCGCGACATTGCGGCGCTCTGCAAAAAAGCGAGCGTGCGTTTTATTTTCGCCTCCAGCTGTTCCATTTACGGAAAGTCCGGAGATGAAATGCTGAACGAGGACTCGGCTGTGCATCCGCAAATACCATACGCCCTCAACAAACTGCAGGTGGAGGAAGATTTGGCGCGCCTTGCCGATAGAACCTTTTCGCCGATCGCGCTCCGCTTTGCGACGGCGTTCGGTTCGTCTCCGCGGATGCGTTTTGATATTGTGGTAAATATGCTTACCGGAATGGCGTTTACGGAAAAGAAAATCACGCTCAACTCGGACGGACAAGCGTGGCGTCCGAATGTGCATATAGAAGACATCGCCCGCGCCGTGGAGTGCGCCCTCCGTTCGCCATACAACGGCGGCAAACTTCTTGTTTTAAATGTGGGCAGGGAAGACAACAATATGAAAATCATTGATATTGCAAAAATCGTGGGCGAGGAATGCAATAGGGCGCCAGTTTCGTTTGCGTTTAAGGATGGGCGCGGCGCCGACAGTGCGCTCGTCACAAGCGCGGCGGTCTCCGCAAGCGGTGCGGACGCGCGCAATTACCGCGTGTCATTTGAGCGCATCAAAAGATATTTCCCTGATTTTTCTTGTCAGTATTCCATTCGCGACGGGGTGAAAGAAATGCTCGCGCAATTCCGTAAAATTAATCTTACGCCCGAACGGTTTAAGGACCACGACTTTTACCGCATTAAGCGGCTGGAGGATTTGTACGCAAACGAGGAAATTGACAGCGAGGTTAGATGGAGAAAATAACTATGAAATATCGCACACTTGGAAAAACCGGAACCAAAGTATCTGTGGTGGGCATTGAAACCCACCAATGGAGCGGCATGGGCGGGAAGTTTTTTTCCGTGTCCGACATACGCACAATTTTGAATCGGGCGGAAAAAGCCGGCATCAATTTTATTGATACGGGCGAATGTTATTTCTTCCACGCCGCGGAGCGGCTTGTGGGAGAGGCGCTTGGGAAAGACAGGAAAAAGTTTGTCATTGCAACCAAATTCGGACACAAGAGCGAGCCGAAACGGATTGTTTCTGCGTGGACTAAAGACCATGTGATGAGATCGTTAGAAGATTCTCTGAAAGCGCTCAATACGGATTATATTGACCTCTATCAAGTTCACCTCAACGGCGCGGAAGATATTCGGCATATTCGTGAGAATATGCGTGATATACAAACAGTACTTCACGAAGCGAAGAGTTCTGGGAAAATTCATGCGGTTGGCATCTGCCTCGGCGACGACACAGTATTTGATGAACGCGGCGTATTGCTCAAAGAGGTTATCAAAAAGTTAGACATAGAAGCAGTGCAAGCGGTGTACAACCGCCTTTCGCGCGCTGCAGAAAAGCATGTCTTTCCGCTTGCCGAAAAGCACAATCTCGGCGTCATTGCGCGCGTACCGCTCGCGAAGGGTTACCTTTCCACGCGCTTCAAACCTACGAATAAAAGTTATGACGCGGAGC
>CAYORD010000013.1:5011-10892 GCA_964406265.1 uncultured Candidatus Saccharibacteria bacterium
AAAGAGATGGAAATTCCGGTGGGCGCAGATTTGTCCGAATGGGCGATCGCCTGGTGCATCAAAAACCCACTTATCTCAACGGTCGTGCCGGGCTGTTCCGCACCAGAGCAGATTGACTCTACAGTACGTACGCTCAAAATTAAGATATAAGTTACGACAAGTTTATGATAAGATTATCAAAATGAATATACTCGTAACAGGAGGAACAGGGTTTTTGGGGCGTCATTTGGTGCCTCACTTAAAAGAAAAAGGGCATCGGGTGGTTGTCATTAATTCTAAAAATTGCGACTTGCGGGAAAAGCAGAATCTTTTGCAATTTAAGAATGAAAAGTTTGACCGAATCTATCATCTCGCGGCGTGGACCAAGGCAGGGGATTTTTGCTTATATCATCAAGGCGAGCAGTGGATTATCAATCAGCAAATCAATACCAACATGTTATGGTTTTGGAAAGAGTTTCAAGAAAAGGCGCTTATGGTAACGATGGGCACGAGTTGCGCGTATCCGCTCGGAGATGCCGCGCTCAAGGAAGAAAATTATATGGCGGGCGAGCCGGATCCGAACCTTTCTACCTATGCGTATGCGAAACGGATGTTGTATGTAGGGCTCCTCGCTCTGCAAAAACAGTTCGGTATGCGCTTCCAGAATCTTATCCCATCAACGCTGTATGGACCGTTGTTTGAAAAAGGGGACAATCATTTTATTTTTGATTTGATTACAAAAATACACGCGGGGAAAACGCGTGGAGAGCCGGTGGTACTATGGGGCACCGGGGCACAGGTGCGCGAACTTATGTATGTCGGCGATGCGGTGGACCTTATTGAACGCGCAGCCGATCTGCCGCAAAACGAGTTGCTTAATCTCGGAAGCGGTGCTGGTTACTCTATAAAAGAATATGCAGAAATGCTCTGCGAGATTATCGAATATGACCCAAAAAAGATTCAATATGATACGACCAAGTATTCCGGAAACCCAAAGCGGTTTTTTGACACGGCGAAAATCAAGCGGCTGTTTCCTGACTTCGCGTTTACCGACATTCGCGAAGGATTGCGTAAGACGGTTGCGTATTACGAGTCCATAGTGTAGGTTTCTGTTATGAAGCAGAAAAAACAAGCAATGAAAATGCGGGTTTTTAATCCGTCGTGCAATTTAAATACCATTAAAGACGGCCGCGGCGGGGTATTTTCGTTTGTACCGCCTGCGCCTATCGCCGAATGGACGCACCAATTTATCAAAGCCGGAAAGATTCGCGGCAATCATTACCACCCCGAGTTTGATGAATATGTGCTGTTGGTTGACGGGGCAGGCGTGGAAGTGGATAAAAATCGCAAGACAGGACAGGAGCATTTCATTTATATGAGCAAAGGCACCTGTATTTTCATTCCGCGCAACACCCCGCATTTGTTTATGGCGATGACGGATTGCGAATCGGTATCGTTTCTCACGAAGGCGTGGGACACCTGCAAGCGGCCGATTGTGCATGAGAATCTTGGGCTTGGCGACGGCGACCACGGCGACCCAAAAAGCGCATATTATGCCGAACGAAACAAAAAGATCTCGTCGTAGAAAAGATGCGCTGATTCGTTTTGGAATTATCGGGTGTTCCCGTGTGGCGCGCCGCCGGTTTTTGCCCGCACTTGCGTCCTCAACATACGCTTGGTTAACCTTTGTCGGAAGCCGCGATGCAAAAAAAGCCAAAGCATACGCGGACGAATTTCATACCGAGCGTTTTGGAAGTTATGAGGATGTGTTGGCCAGTGCCGAGGTTGACGCGGTCTATATTTCTACTCCGCCGACTTTGCACGCAGAATGGGTGTTGAAAGCCGCGAAGGCAGGCAAACATATTATCTGCGAAAAGCCCGCTTTTATGGATCTAAAATCCGCGCGCGCTGTGGTTGAAGCGTGCCGTAAAGCGGATGTGCGACTTTTTGAAAATTATGCGTTTTTATATCATCCGCAGCACGCCGCGGCGCGCGCGCTCGCGGAGAAAATCGGGAGTGTAGAGCGCATTGAGGCAAAATTCTTGTATCCGCTTCCGCCGGAGGGAGATATTCGCCTCAAGCCGGAACTCGGAGGGGGCGTGTTACATGATTCTTTCGGATATCCGATTGCTACCGCGCTCTTTTATTTCGGGGTGATGCCGCACATCGCTTCATATACGGAAACATGGGATGCGAAACTTCGCATTGAAACTGCCGCGGGACTATCGTTGCGCTTTTCAAAAGGCCGCACTCTGGAAGGGAATGTGCGAATGGGAAGCGAGGAATACGCCTCTTCATATATTTTATATTGTCCGCGAGGAAGCATTACCGTATGCCGCGCGTTTGCCGTGGATGCGGACAAACCAGCCGAGATTGTTCTTGATACAAAAAGCGAAAAAGAAAAAATTATCATACCGCCGGCAAGCCAGTTTCAGTTGGCGCTAGATTATTTCTGCAAAACCGTAAACGAGAATGTAGAAATAGATTTTGAAGTCGAGCTCATTGCGCGCGCAGAAATAAAGGATATGGCACTCCGCTAGATCTTACACATTTGAGTACTGATTGTTTTTGAGAATTGTAAACCCCTTGATAAGTTCTTCAATGCCGTCTTCAAGCGAGTGTGTTGTCGTAAAACCTGTTTTCGCAATGCGTGCGTTTGAGACGATATAATCGCGCTTGTCGTGATCTTCACCGACCGGCGCCTCAATATAGATGAACTTCGGGAGGTGCTTTTTAATAATAGCGCACAGCTCTAACTTCGAGAGATTCGCTTCCTCAAGACCGACATTGTAGGGCTTGCCTCGCATCTTTCGGAAATTTTCTATTCCGTGCAAAAAGACGCGCGCGACATCGCGTATATGCACGTAATTTCTCTTGAAATGCCCTTCAAAAATAAGGAGCGCGCGGTCATGCACTGCTCGGTACGCGAAATCATTTACCAGCAAATCAAGCCGCATCCGTGGCGACATACCAAAAACTGTGGCGAGGCGGAAACTTAAGCTGTTTTCCCGTTCAAGTGCAGTTTTTTCCGCTTTCACTTTGGTAACGCCGTACAAAGAAATCGGCTTCAGGGGAGATTCTTCCGTACAGAATTTATTTTTTTCTCCGATGCCGTATCCGCTGTTGGTGATGGGAATAAGCATTTTTTGGCTTTTGCTCATGAGTGTACAGAGCATCTCTACAGCGCCGAAGTTTGTCGTCTCCGCCGCCGTTTTATCTTGTTCGCATAATGGTGCCCCGACGAGCGCAGCGAGTGGAATCACGATGTCTGCTTTTTCTACGAGCGGTTTTATTATTGTCCTGTCGCGGCTGTCGCCCCTCACCACCTTGAAGTTTTTGTATCGGCAACAGTCCGCCAGGCTTGCTTGGCGGTACATAAAGTTGTCCAACACAGTTACCGCGTACCCCTTTTCAAGCAGGGTTGGCGTAAGGACTGAACCGATATATCCCGCGCCGCCTGTTATTAGGATTTTTTCCGCCATAGCGTACCGTATACTGTATTCTTTTTAGTTCTTTTTTGCAATTTTCAAACATTTTTGTGTTTTCAGGAGAGTGGTGATAGGATGAAAAATACTTTCATGAAAGTCGACAAAAAATATATTGCCCGAGAAGTTATCCGCTTGCGCATACAACAGATGGTTGTCAACGAATGGTATAAAACGGGCAAATTTAAAATCCCAATTCATCTTGGTTTTGGCCATGAGGCGCTTGCCGTCGCTGTACGGTCGGTGATGGCAAGTGGCGATCAATTGTTTCTGACGCATAGAAACATTGCGTACCATCTCGCTCGCGCGCCATCTCTCACGCCGTTTCTCGATGAATATGCGCTCAAAAAGACCGGGTTGGCGGGTGGACGGTTTGGCTCAATGAATTTAATAAATCCATCGCTCGGCATTCCGTATACTTCAAGCATTCTCGCTAATCAGTTTCCGGTTGCCGTTGGGTCTGCATTCAGCCGCCTCGTTTTAAAAAAAGAGAATATCGCTATCGTATGCGGCGGCGATGGGGCAATTGAAGAGGGCGCTTTTTATGAGAGCGTACTTCTCGCGGCAAGCATCAAGGCCCCCGTGCTTTTTTTAATTGAAAACAATGGATGGTCTATGCATACCTCTATTCGCGAGCGGCGCGCGGGTATAGATCTCAAAAAACTTGCCGATTCACTTACCATGGAGTATGTCCATCTGCAAGGAAACAATGTTTTTTCCTACCTGAAGGCACTTTTCAGCGCTAGAAAGAAAATCCTCAAGACTCACATTCCGATGTGCGTAGAAGTTCACATAAAAACGCTTGGCGATTGGTATGATATGAAAAATCCTCTGTTTCCTGATGGTAAATTCGTTAAATATCATACCGGCGCGGCGCCGAGCATCTCTCTTTCTTCTTTTCCATTTCTTGAATCTACGGTTGGTGATCCACTTTTTGTTTTATCCAAGATCTTTGGTCGACCTTCTGTAGAAAAACTCATTGCGCAAGAGTTGAGATTGGTACAAAAATATATCATATGACCTATCTGTCTTTTTTAAACGGCGTTTTGAAAAAAGAAGTTGCCGCACACAAGAACCTCGTGGCATTTGGGCAAAATGTCGCGGCAGGTTCGTATCTAGGCGGGCTCACTGCCGGCTTTTCTATAAAGCCGCCTGCCCGCATTATCAATACGACCAATTCTGAAAACGCGCTGGTCGGTTTTGGTTTTGGGCTTGCGCTCTCCGGCGTGAATGCCATATTTTTTATGCGGCAGATTGATTTTCTGCCTCTTGCCGCAGACCAACTCGTTAATACCTATAACAGTATTCGCAATAATCCGGGCGGTTTGAAGAATTCTTTTACCATTATGACGACCGTTACTGATCAGGGGTATGAAGGTCCGCAATCAAGCTTGAATAATTTAGGCGACTTTTGTTCACTGGCGCATATTGACGCGTTTACGGTTACCAATAAAAAAGATATTGAAACAATTATTCCAACGCAACTAGTGTCTCCTGGATTTCGGATCATTGCGGCGAGTCCGCGGCTGTATAAAACAGAACTTATTAAACCCACTCTCGTTCGCCGTTCTCCTCATGGTACTTTGTTTGAATATCAAGAAGGGAAAGATGCAACCATTGTCTGTTTTAATTTATCTTTTCCTTACGGATACGCGCTTGCTCAGGCGATGAAAGAAAAAAAGCTTCACCCCTCGCTTTGGAGCGTTAATGTTCCTGTGCCGGTTGAATGGAGCCCCATTCTTGCAGATCTCAAAAAGACACGAAAACTCATTATTATTGATGACAGCAAAAGCCTGAATGGTTCATATTATGCGCTCCTAGCCGAAGCGCGCCGCTTCTCGTTGTTGAAAGAAACAGTGATAACTCGCACCTTAGGCAATGATTGGCTTGTACCAAACCAGGACCAGCTTGTCATTGATTATCAAAAGATTATTCAAGATATCATATGAATTTTGAATATAGCGAGATAAAAGGGAAACGGATTTTGGTAACTGGCGCTAGTTCCGGAATCGGAGCCGCGATTGCAAAACAATTCGGCGCGCGTGGCGCGCGCGTAGGGATTCATTATCGCAAGAATCGTAGCAGTGCCCTTGAAACGCTTCGTTCCGTCCAGAAAGCCAGCGGTGACGGCGCGGTATTCGGAGGAGATCTGCGCACAGAGCGTGTTGCCAAAAAACTCGTCAGCAATTTTGTACGCGCCTATGGAGGCATTGATATATTAGTGAATAATGCCGGCGCACTCCACACCCATCGGCATTTCAGCCGGTTAGACGGAACCATGCTCGCAGATATGTTCGCGCTCCATGCACAGGCGCCGTTTTTCTTAATGCAGGCGGCATTTCCCTTGATGAAAAAACAACGATGGGGAAGAATCATAAACATTAGTACAAACGCAATTAAATATACTGGTCCGAATA
>CAYORD010000014.1:0-10767 GCA_964406265.1 uncultured Candidatus Saccharibacteria bacterium
CGCTTTTCCGCCAAGCGGCTGTTGAGTAATCATTGAATATGGACCGATGGAGCGAATAAGAATTTTATCTTCTACCATGTGATGCAATTTCATGATGTACATCGTGCCGACCGCAATGTCTTGCGCAAACGGCTCTCCGGTGCGTCCATCATGCAATTTCATTTTCCCGCTCCGTTGAAAACCCGCCTTTTCGAGCTCGTCTTTGATTTCCGCATCCGTTGCACCGGCAAACGGCGGCACGACCGCCTGATAACCGAGCGATCCGGCGGCAAGCCCAAGATGCAGCTCTAAAATCTGTCCGAGATTCATGCGCGATGGAACGCCGAGCGGAGTTAAAATGAGATCAATCGGCGTGCCGTCTTCCGTAAAGGGCATTTCCTCCACCGGCAGGATTTTTGAAATAACGCCTTTGTTGCCGTGCCGCCCCGCAAGCTTGTCGCCAACCGATACCTTGCGCAATTCCGCTACTTCAATATGAATGCGTTTCAAAATGCCACTTTCCAGCTTGTCGCCGCGCTCGCGGGAAAATACTTTCACGCTGATGATGCGCCCGCGCTTGCCGCCTTCCATGCGCTTTGAAGTATCTTTCACATCGCGCGCTTTTTCTCCGAACAGAGAACGCAAAAGCCGTTCCTCTGGGGTGAGCTGGGTCTCGCCCTTCGGCGTAATCTTGCCGACCAGAATATCTCCCGGACGGACTTCCGCCCCGATACATACAATCCCATCTTCATCAAGGTTTTTTAATTTAGCTTCTCCGACATTCGGAATATCGTGCGTCGTAATTTCAGGCCCCAGCTTGGTGTCGCGCACATTGACGACAAATTCTTCAATATGGATTGAGGTGAACTTGCTTTCGCGCACCATTCGTTCCGAAACGATAATCGCATCTTCATAATTCGCTCCAGCCCATGACATAAACGCAATAAAAACATTGTGCCCAAGTGCCATCTCCCCGCCCTCGCTTGATGAGGTGTCGGCAAGAAGTCCGTCCTTCTTTACTTTGTCGCCAACCGATACCGCAGGTCGCTGATGGAACGCGGTAAAACCGTTAGTCCGTTGAAATGGCACGAGCGGGTACGCGCGTTCTTTCCCTTTTTCATTTTTGACCGATACGCGCCGCGCGTCTACAAACGAAACGACTCCTTCTTCCGCCGCGAGAACGAGGCGCCCTGTGTCGCGCGCCGCTTTGCCCTCAATGCCGGTCGCGACCAGCGGCGCTTCGGGCACGAGGCAGGACGTCGCTTGCTTTTGCATATTTGACCCCATGAGCGCGCGATTTGCATCGTCATGATTCAAAAACGGAATCATGGATGTGGTAATGGAAAACGCTTGGTTGGTAGATACATCAATAAAATCAACATCCGTCGCGCGAATGAGCGCAGGCTCGCCATTCACTCGCACTTCCAGTTCCGACTCAAGCAGGCGGCCATTCTCGTCGCGAAGCGATGCGGCATGCGCGATTTTAAGCCCATCTTCCTCGGATGCACCAAGATACACAATCTCTTTGGTGACGATGCCGTCTTTCACGCGAGCGTACGGCGTTTCAATCATCCCAAACTCATTGAGGCGCGCGTAGTTGGCCAAACGCAAAATGAGCCCAATGCTTCCGCCTTCGGGCGTTTGAATGGGACAGAGCCGCCCGTAGTGAGAGGGGTGCACATCGCGCACTTCAAACCCCGCGCGCTCGCGCGTCAGACCTCCGGGACCCAAGGCGGAGACCGTGCGCAAATGCTCTATTTCAGCAAGGATATTTTCCTGTTGCATGAATTGCGACAGTTGGTTGGTCGTGAAAAATTCGCGTATGCGCGCTTGCAACGGCTTAGGCGAAATAAATTGCGACGGGAGCGTGAGGTCGGATTCAACGGTGGACATTCGGTCCTGCAAATTGCGCTTCATTTGTGTTATGCCGATGCGCACTTTTTGTTCCAATAGTTCTCCGACAAACCGCACGCGCCGGCTCCCAAGATGGTCAATATCGTCTTCTACAGCGCCAGGCGTCGCCGAGAGTTTTCCAACATGCGCGACTGCGGTCGTAATATCGTCAAGCGATAAGGTCATTCGTTCCGACTCTTTGTCGGTAGTTGGCTTGCCGAATCGCCGATTGAAGCGAAACCGCCCCACCTTGGAAAGGTTATAGCGGTCGGCATCAAAGATTGATTTTACAAAAGTCCGCGCCGTGTCAGGCGTTGCGATCTCTCCGTCGCGGAGACGCTTGTAAATCTCCAAATACGCGTACGGCACTTCTTTTGCGTGGTCTTTTGCAAGCGTCGTCGCAATGAGCGGCTCTGCGGCAGTGCCGGCAAAAAGCGTTTTGATGGCGTCATCGGTCTCTGCGCCCAAAATCCGGAGAAGCGAAGAAAGCGGAAACTTGCGCTTGCGGTCAATGCGCACATATATGGCACCGTCTGGGTCGGTATCTATTTCAATCCATGCGCCGCGCGCGGGCATAATTTTCGCGCCGAAATATTTTTTGCCTTTCAATTCTTCGGCGGTAAAAAATACGCCAAAACTACGCGCCAGCTGCGGCACGATGACGCGCTCAACGCCGGAAATAACGAATGTTCCGTGATTGGTCATGAGCGGTATATCTGAAATGAAAATCTCCTGTTTCTTTTCGGTGCCAGCCAATTTATTTTTCAAACACACAACGGCTTTGATGGACGCTTCATACGACAACTTATTCGCTTTTGCGGAATGCTCGTCGCATTTCGGCTCTGAAATAGAAATGCCCGAAAATTCCAGTTCAAATTTTTTGCCGGAGTAATCTTTTATCGGAGAAAACTCCTTAAACACTGCCTTCACGCCCTTTTCCAAAAACCAGCGGAACGAGTCAAGCTGAGGTTCGACAAAGTTCGGATACTTCGCGAGCGGCTCGCGGAAGTTCCCGAAATATTTTTTGGGGCGCTTCGCGACCCCCGCAACATCAATGGTAATTTCCATATGATTTTGAGGTTACAAAAAAAAGAAAAACAGAAGCCCTCGCCAAGGCCTTTGTGGTATGCTGCTCATTATTACTTAGTTGTTCGAACGCAAAATGGCGCTCTATGGTTTACTAAAAGTCGCTCCGCATAACTCATTCATTCTGAAAATACAAATACAAAGAGAGTATATACCCATTCATATTTTCTGTCAAATGCAAGTAAGAGAGTTGTGGAAAACTATTTTTGGCGCGCCGCGCGCCATGTCTTTATTTTTGCGTGATGTCCTGTGAGCAGAACTTTGGGAACGCGGTACTTTTTGCCTTTGTAAACGAATACTTCCGGTCGCGTGTACACCGTGGGGCTTGCTACGCGCGATTCTTCGCGCGATTTTGGCGCGCCGAGTACGCCTTCAATCTGCCGAGCAATAGTGTCAATCAAAATTTCCGCCGCGAGCTCTACACCGGTTAATACAAACGGCCCTACCGAGAGTTCTCCAACCTTTCCGCCATAGGCGGATCCGCCTCGGGCGGAGAAAACTTTCTTCACGCGCGCATCTATACCTTCGTACCGCCCGCAGATTATGACTATGTCTTTGTACTTTTTTGCATACCGTATCGCCGTCTCATTGGTAAACTGTTTCCCGCTCGGCGTGAGCCAGATTATTTTTATTTTCTTTCTTGCTCCTACATTCCTAGGAATGTAGGAATGTACTTTCTCTATCGCGCGAATGACCGGCTCGGCTTGAATCACCATCCCCGGACCGCCGCCGTAGGGTTTGCGGTCTATGCGCTTGTGTTTGTCTTTAGTAAAATCGCGCGGATTATAAAACTTCACCGCGATTTTCTTGTCCTCAATCGCCCGCTTCAAAATTGATTCGCCGAAGTACGAGCGAAACGCGTTTGGAAACAACGAAATGATATGGAAAGTCATACAAATGTAATAACATAAAAGACCCACGCCGTATAGCGTGGGTCTTTTATTAAAACTTATATCTTCAAATCGTCCATCGCTTCGTCCACGCTTTTCATTGCGGGACGCATCGGGCGTGTACTGCCCTCGGGCTCGTTAATTTTGAGATTAACGCGGGCATTGTTCTTCATACCAACAACCCGAAGGAGTATCCGAAGCGCCTTGGCGGTGTTTCCGCTTCTTCCGATAATCTTCCCCATATCTTCGGGGCCGACCGAAAGCGTCAAAAGCACTCCCATCTCGTCGACCGTACGGACGACTTTCACCGCATCCGCATTTTCAACGAGCGACTTTACGACATATTCCAAAAACTCAACATCGTGTTCTTTCTTTGCCATTTCTTTGTCGTTAAATCTTTCTCTGATAATCAAACTATGCAGTTCGTCCGACCGTGCGAACCTGCCTGCGAAGTATAGCAAACTTACGCCGTAAACGAAAGCCATTCTGAAACTCGAAGCGGCTTTTTTCTTTCGCTGGTTTGATGCATCACTTTTCGCGACGGTGGGCCATCCGCACAAAATACCATAAAACCGCCCAGTCGGCGACGAGCACCAGTGCGAGGACGATATACATTGTGTGCAATTCTTCTGTCATATTATTTTCTTTTCTTCTCCATAATAATAACCCATAATAAAATTACAAACAAGAGCACGCCTGCCGCAACATACAACCGAAGAAGATTGATTTCTACATAGTTCATGATTTTTCTTTGCTATACTTTGCAGCACTGAGAGCCGCCAAGAAAAAAGAAACTGTAAGCACCATACCGAAAGAAAACATTGCCCACGAGATTGGTTTTTCTGGATATGATATAAACGCGCCTACAACAAGCGAACCTAAAAAGATTTTGGCGCTGTCACGCAGAAAATTCACCAAGGTTTTCCATTGCTCTACATCCATATATCGTCTACAGTGTCGCGCGGAAGATTTATTGTGTCAACACTTCTGGTGTGGATGGTTCGGCGTCAATGGGGATTTCTTCCGGTTTTTCCACAGGTGCGGGAGCCGTTTCCTCTTTCCCCTCGACTGCGCTCGGGGCAGGTTTAATCGGGCGATGCTTCGGGAGTGCGTTTTTCTTTTTGCCGTCAATTATTTTCTGAGAAATCAAAAAGTTGTGGAGCGTGACGGACGGCTGTGCCCCATTTGAAAGCCAGTATTTCACGCGCTCCGCATCCACCCTCCTTTCGTGCGTCGTATTGTTCCAGGTGCCGAGTGTTTCAATACTCTTGCCGCTTTTGGTTCCATTGCGCGAGTCGGTGAGGACCACGCGGAAAACAGGCATATGCACCCGCCCCACGCGCTGTAATCTAATCTTCAACATACGCGCCATCATAGCCAAACTGTGTTATAGTGTCAACTCAATGCTTAAAAAACAACCGCACGCGAAAGTGATGCAGGGAATTATATCCGTAAACTCGCGCGGGACGGGATTTGTGGAAGACGAGAACGCGAAGGACGACGATATAGAAATACCGCCCGAATCCCTGAACTGCGCTTTGCACAAAGACGAAGTGGAGATACGGCTGACAGGAAAACGCTCTTTGCGCGACCGGCGGCTTGCAGAAGTGGTGAAAGTAATCACGCGTTCCCGCGAACGCTTTGTCGGCGTATTGAAAAATGACCCGGTGTCGCAGAGTTTCTATGTAAAACCAGACGACTGGCGGTGTTATGTGGATTTTTGGATTGCAGGAGATAAACAGCGCGAAGCGAAAGAGGGCGATAAAGTGCTCATACAACTCTTGCCGTGGACGGACCCCAATGAACGGCCGGAGGCGGAAGTGGCGGAAATTATCGGTACGGCGGGCGAGCACAATACTGAGATGCGGGCCCTTGCATTGGCCCGCGGCTTTTCTTCTTCATTTCCTCCGAATGTGGAGCACGAAGCGCGCTTGTTAAAACAAAAAGAAAAAGAAATCTTTGCGGAAGAAATCCCAAAACGAAAAGATTTTCGCGGCACAACGACTTTTACGATTGACCCTGCTGATGCAAAGGACTTTGATGATGCCTTGTCGTTCCGACAACTACCAACTACTAACCACCAACTACCAACTTACGAAGTAGGTGTGCATATTGCTGATGTATCTTTCTTTGTGCGCGAGAATACGGCGCTCAATACAGAAGCGCGCGAGCGCGGTTTCTCGGTGTACCTAGTAGACCGTACGATTCCGATGCTTCCCGAAGCGCTGTCAAACGACCTCTGCTCTCTAAACCCGGACGAAGATAAGTTTGCGTTTTCCGCCGTGTTTGAAATCAACGATAAGGCGGAGGTGCTCTCGCGCTGGTTCGGGCGCACCGTCATCCGCTCAGACAAGCGCTTTACCTATGAAGAGGCGCAGGAGATATTGAATAATCATCATCTCCCCCTTGATAAGGGGGAGTACCCCGACAACAGTCGGGGGGAGGGGGTGGATTCGATGCACCAAAGCCACCACCCCGTCTCCCTTCGGGAGACACCCCTCCTTAGAAAAGGAGGGGATGAAGAATTTGCGAGCGCATTACTCACGCTGAACCGCCTGGCGAAAATAATGCAGGAGCGAAATCGCGCGGCGGGCGCGATTGACTTCGCGCAGGACGAAGTGAAGTTTGAGTTGGACAAAGACGGCTGGCCGGTGCGCGCGTACAAAAAACCGCATTTGGAAACGCATAAGCTCGTTGAGGAATGGATGCTCCTTGCAAACCGCGAAGTCGCGGAGTTTTTGTCGCACGAACGCGAGAAGCAAATGAAAAGTTCGTCACCGGTGCTGTACCGCATTCACGATTTACCGGATAGCGACAAAATAACCGAGCTCGCGCTTTTCGTGCGCGCGCTCGGGCACCACTTCCCGATGACGGGCAAAAGCGTGACGGGCAAAGACCTCCAGCAACTTTTTAAGAAAATAGAGGGTTCGGCGGAGGAAGCGCTCATTAAAACAACCGCGCTCCGCTCAATGTCCAAAGCCGTGTACTCCACGAAAAATATCGGGCACTTCGGGCTGGCGATGCCGTTCTATACGCATTTCACCTCCCCCATCCGCCGCTACGCGGACTTGCTCGTGCATCGCATGCTCGCGGGGCATCTGCACGGCGAGAAGATGAACGAAACGGAATGGTCGGCGTACGAACAGCTTGCCGCGCACATTACGGAGCGGGAAATCGGCGCGGCAGAGGCGGAACGCGAATCGGTGAAAATCAAAAAAGTGGAATATATGTCGGAGCGCATGGGGCAGGAGTTTGAGGGCGTCATCTCTGGCGTTACCGAATGGGGTGTGTATATAGAAGAGAACGACACGAAAGCGGAAGGAATGGCGGCGCTCCGTAATTTCGGAGATGATTTCTACTCATTGGACGAAAAGCATTACTGCATCGTCGGCGCGCGTTTCAAGAAAAGATATTCGCTCGGCGACAAAGTGCACTTCAAGATTATCGGCGCCGACACGGAGCGCAAAACGCTGGATTATAAGATAGTTTCTTAATTCTTCCCTCTCGCCCTTTTCCAAAGGGGGTGAGAAGCGAATACTTGGAGCTTCGCAAGACCTTGAGCATTTCGTCTGCGGAATGCGAAAGGTGTACCGCCCCTGTAAGGGGGACCCGAGCCCCGCCTCGTCGGCGGGCGGGGAAGCGAGGGGGAGGGGGTCGTTTCTGTCGATGCACAACCCCTCCGCCTCGCGGACTCGCCTCTTCGGCGGACACGCTCGGCACCTCCCCTTAAGTTAAGGGCAGGAGGTGCTTGTCTATACAAGTATTTTGCAAAATACTTGTATAAAAAACCGCCGAGGCTAACCCCAGCGGGATTCGTTTTTTCTCAAATCATTTTTCGTATAAAATCAGGATATCGTTTGCTCAAAAAAACAAATCCGTGTAATACTTAACCGAATGGCGCAGAAATTGTTGATTGTTGAATCGCCCGCGAAAGCGAAAACCATCGGGAAATATCTCGGCGCGGATTTTGTGGTGAAGGCATCTATCGGCCATGTGCGGGACTTGCCGAAATCCAGCAAAAACGCCGTGGACATCGCGGCGGGTTTTGTGCCGCACTACGAAATCGTCAAGAAAAAAGAAGCGGTCGTTGCGGAAATTGCGGAAGCGGCGCGAAAAGCCAAAGAAGTAATTTTGGCAACCGACCCCGACCGCGAAGGCGAAGCGATCGCGTGGCATCTCGCTGAAATCCTCAAAGAAAAACTGGGGAAAATTGAGCCGCCTGTTTCGCGCGCGGTGTACCACGAAATTACCAAGGAAGCGATTGAGGAAGCACTCGCACATCCGCGCAAAATTGACCAAAACCTGCGCCGCGCCCAGGAGGCGCGGCGCGTGCTTGACCGGCTCGTGGGCTACGACCTCTCCGGCGTTATCTGGAAAAAAGTCCGCTATGGGCTCTCCGCGGGCCGCGTGCAGTCCCCCGCGCTTCGTATCCTTGCAGAGCGCGAGCGTGAGATTCAAGCGTTCAAACCGGAAACCTTCTGGGTTATTACCGCCGAAACCGCTACTCCGTCCCGTGAGAAGCTTTCTCTCACTTGCTCTGAAGAGCCGCGCGACAAGAAACTCACGGAAAAGATTTTAGCGGAGGGAAAGAAAGGCGTGTGGAGCGTTACGGATGTGTCCGAGACGAAAACGAAGCGCGCGCCCAAGCCCCCCTTTATTACTTCAACGCTCCAGCAAGCCGCCTCAACGCGCCTCGGCTACTCCCCTAAACGCACGATGATGCTCGCACAAAAGCTTTACGAAGCGGGGCACATTACCTATATGCGCACCGATTCCACCAATCTTGCTGAATCGGCGCACACGCAAATCGCTGGAGCGATTGCAAAAGAGTTCGGAAAAGAGTTTGTCGCGCTCCGCGCGTATTCGGGAAAAGTGAAGAACGCGCAGGAAGCGCACGAGGCGGTGCGCCCGACTAACTTTATGCGGCAGAGCGCAGGCGCGACAGTAGAGCAGAAAAAATTATACGAGCTTATCTGGAAGCGCACCGTCGCCTCGCAAATGCCCGACGCGGAAATGCTCCGCACGAAAATTACCGCGAATATTGAAGTGGGAAAAAATTCTGTAGAAAAAGTTATTGTAAGTCCAACAACTAAATCTCTACATGAAAATCTTCAAAAAGGAGACATCCCGGATTTCGTAGCAAACGGCGTACGACTTCTCTCGCCCGGCTGGCTCAAAGCGGACCCGGCCGCGCGCGGCGAGGATGTGGAACTGCCCAAAGCGGCGACGGGTGATGCGCTTGCGCTTCTCGCGCTCAATACGCAAGAAAAGCAAACCGAGCCGCCATCGCGTTACAGCGAGGCGGGGCTCGTGAAAGAGCTTGAGAAGCGGGGCATCGGGCGGCCCTCCACTTATGCCTCTATAATGACGACCCTTGAGGAGCGCGAGTATGTAACGAAAGAAAATCGCTCGCTTAAACCAACCGATGTGGGGATGGTGGTGTCCGGATTTTTGGAAAAACACTTTGCGCAGTACATCAACGATTCGTTCACAGCGGAAATGGAAGATAAGCTGGATGATATTGCGGGGGGAACGCGCGAGTACGCAGAGACGCTCCGTGAGTTTTATACGCCTTTCAACAAAGAAGTTAAGAAGCAGTCAAAAGATGCGGAGAAAATAACGTCGCTCGGCGATGCGCCTCTTGAAATGAAGTGCCCCGTCTGCGGGGGTGCTATGGAGCGCAAGCTCTCGCGAATGGGCACCTTCTTTTCGTGTAAAAAGTTTCCGGAATGCAAGGGCGCGCGCGGATTGGATGGTTCGGCGGTTGAAGAAAAAAAGCCGGCCGTTCCGATTGGCGAACACCCCGAAACGCACGAGCCGATATTCGTAAAAGTCGGCAGGTTTGGCCCGTATGTTCAGTTAGGAGAGAAAACAAAAGGAAGAACAAGTCCCACTTCGCCAAGGGCTACGCGGGACAAGCCCCCTACTTCGCTCAAAGCTACGCAGGGCAAAGCAAAGATGGCAAGTATTCCGAAAGATATTGACCCGAAATCGGTTGATATTAAAATTGCGTTGAAACTTCTTTCGCTTCCCCGCATGCTCGGCGTACATCCAACAACCGGAAAAGAGATTAACGCAAGCCGCGGGCGCTTCGGCCCCTATATCGTACACGACGGCGATTTCCGCTCGCTCAAAGCCCCCGACAACCCCTATGACATAACGCTCCCGCGCGCGCTTGAGATATTAAAAGAAGAGAAAAAGACCCGCGGCTTCAAAAAGAAAATACAAAAAACTCCCGCAACTCGAGTTGGGGGAGTTTAATGAGACACAACAAGAAGTTATGCAACAACTTTTTCCAGACGCGGATGCTTGGCTTGGTTTTTATCGGTCTTTTTAGATTCTGTTTTGACAACTTCAATCCAATCATCCGATGTAACCCCCAAGTAACCAGAATATGTCCCATCTCTAATATCAAAGTTGTTTCCTGTCTCTTCCTTGATTAGCTTTCGTAATACAAGTCTGAGATTGAGGCCAACTTCTGCAAACATATCATGCCATTTCCACAATGGCACTTCATCTCTGCTCAAAAAACGATAATTAGAACGCATGATTCTTATACCACTTTTACCGCAGAGAATGCGCGCTTTGGTCGGACAAACCACTTCTAATCGTAATCTCTCAATTAACAATTTCTGTTTTGTGTTCATGTTTATTTATGGTTGAGTTACGCCGCTTTCAACGCGGCGAATAATGTTAAGGTTCTGGTTAAAGAGATGGGTTACCCAAATCTCCTTTTCGTACAATTGTTCGGTGAGCACTTTTTCGCCAAACTGCCTCACCAAATAAGCAAAAACAAACAGCGCTCTATCGTCAATCCATTGGTTGACCTCTCTGACAATAGGGGCGTAATAACGCGTCACAAAAGCGCGTTTCTTTTTCGGCCACGGTTCATGACTTGCTACAAATCGCCTTTCTTCTG
>CAYORD010000015.1:0-10554 GCA_964406265.1 uncultured Candidatus Saccharibacteria bacterium
AGAAAAAGAGAACTATTTAGAAAATACGGACTGACCGACGAGGATATAACTCGGCTGGATTTTTGTTGATTTCGCATACGCTGGGTGCATCTCGTTATACAGACATTTTGCAAAATGACTGGATAACACAAAAGCGAGCATAGTCCCATGGACGAACCTTGCGGAGGCGAGGTTGCATGGTTTGTCAACGACCCGACCCGCCGATGAGGCGGGGAGGGCTCTTGACAACGACGAGCCGAGCAGAGCAACCCGCCGCGCTGGCGGCGGGTATGCGCGTTCGGACACGGGAGCTATGCGAGCGAACTTACACCCCAATCAGCACGGGAATTACGACAGGGCGCTTGGCGGTCTTTTGGAAGAGGAAGCGCGACACATTGTCGGTGACCGTGTCTTTGATATAGTCAAAGTTGATGGGATGCTGGCCCGCCGCCGCGTCCTCAATCGTCTTTTTAATAATGATGCGCGCGTGGTTTAGGAGGTCTTGCGACTCGCGCAGATACACGAACCCGCGGGAAATAATGTCGGGCGACTTCCGTAGCGTTCCGTTCATTCCGTTCACGCTCGCGATAATCACGAACATTCCGTCCTCGGCAAGCATCTGTCGGTCGCGAAGCACCACCTCCTGCACGCCACCCACCGCGAATCCGTCTACCATAATCGGGTTCGCCGGCGCTTTCTCTTTGTAGGTTTTTATGGACTGCCCGTCCGCAGAAATATCTATAAGCGAGCCATTGTCGGCTATCACGATATTTTCTTTCGGCATTCCAAGCGACTGTGCAAGCTCGGCGTGGAGCCGCAGGCGGTAATGGTTGCCGTGCGTCGGAACGAAAAACTTCGGCTTCACTTTCTTGTGGAGCCATTCCAACTCCGCGCGGTTGCCGTGCCCCGTGGAGTGAATATACATTTCGGAAGTGCGGTAGTGCACGATTTTTGCGCCGTGCCGCGCAATATTATCTTTCAATTTTTCCACGCTTCGCTCGTTGCCGGGAATGATTGACGAAGAGAGCACGACAGTGTCGGTCGGAAGCAAGTGCATTGTCTTATGCGTTTTGGTCGCGATGCGCATCATCGCGGCAAATTCGTCGCCTTGGGCACCCGTTGCAAGAATCACGAGCCGGTCTGACGGGTAATTCGCCATATCTTCGGCGCGGATAATCACGCCTTCTTTGGGTTTCAAAAGTCCCGCGGCGATGCAGATGTCTATATTGTTGCGCATACTCCGCCCCTCAATCACCGCTTTCTTATTATTTTGTTCGCACGCCTCAATCACTTTTGCGAGGCGCGTAACATGGGAGGCAAACATACTTACAATCAGCCGACCCTTAGTCGTGCGGACAATTTCCGCAAGATTTTGCCCGACGAGCGCTTCGGGAGTAGAGAAGCCCGGGTTTTCCACATTGGTGGATTCGCCGAGAAGGAGGAGCGTCTTTTCTTTGTCAAATAATGCGTACGCTTTTTCTTCACCCTCGCTTACCACTCCGTCCGTATGGTCAAGCTTAAAGTCACCCGGGTTTACGATATTGCCGTGCGGGGTCTCTATAATAATTCCCATTGAGTCGGGAATAGAGTGCGTAACGCCGAAAAAGCGGACGAGGAGTCCTCCCAATCGCACGCGCTCGTCTCCCTCTACCACTTTGATATCAAGCGCCGGCAAGTGAGAGAACTCTTCTTGCCGTTTGCGAATCATAAGCGCGGTTAAGTTTCGCGTATACAAAGGCGGGTTGCCGATGCGCGGCATAAGGTAGGGGATGCCGCCAATGTGGTCCAAGTGCCCGTGCGTAATAAACACGGCGCGGATTTTTTCTTTCCGTTCTTCAAGATACGCGGTGTTCGGGAGAATATAATCAATGCCGGGCGTGTTTTCGTTGTTGAACTGGAGCCCCATATCCATCACGATGATGTCGTTTTTGTACTCAACCACGAGCATATTGCGGCCGATTTCTTCAACGCCGCTCACCGGAATAATGCGCACGGCGCCGTCTGCAAGCGGCGGAAGAATTACATGCGGCTCGGTTGGAAAGGCGCTTCGCGCCGGAGGCCGGCGCTCGCGCAGACGCGGCCCGCCCCCGCGCTGAGCCACCGCGCGGGGGGTAAAAGGTCTCGCCGTCGGACGGTTACCGAATGGGCGATGTTCCGCCGGTTTTTTTATTGCCGAGAAAATATCGGTGCGCCGCGGCGCAAAAAGCGACGCACGCTGACCGGCGCTCGCATAAGGCGCTCCAAATCGTCTGATTCTTTTTTGTCTGTCCATAATTTTTCAAAAACACAACACACAGACTACACAAAGCACAAAAAAGAGAATTCTCTTTGTTTGTTTTTTTGTTTGGAATTTGTGTTTTGTGTATTTTGTGCTTATTTAGTAAATAATGGAAACACTTTCTCCGTATTGATGTACGCGCGATGGATGTTCAGGAAGCGTTCGTGCGGAACCGAAAGGCGGCCAAGCGGCAGATTTTTTATTTTATCGGGCAGGATGTAAATAAAGTCGGGAGAATACAGAAATATCGCCGGCACATCTTTTCGCAATTCTTCGGCAAAGACGCGGAGCGCCTCATCGCGTTTTTCTTTTTCCTGCGCGATGCGCGCTTCCTCCAGCAAGCGGTCTGCCTTGATGTTCGTGTAGAGCGCGATGTTTAACCCCGGGTCATTCCTCTGTGATGAGTGCCAAAAGGCGAACAGGTCGAGGTCGCGGCCCACAATCTCGCCAAAGAGAAGCGCATCGTAGGCGCGCGGGCGGATGACGGTTTGGTTCAAGTCGCTCAAATCGTAAAACTTCAGTTCAACGTGCGCACCGATTGCCCGCCACGCCGTTGCCGCAAACTCCGCGGCTTTTTTGAGTTCCGGTATTGCCGCTGTCGCGAGCGATAAAGAAAGCGCGCGCGTTTCTTTGCCGTCTTTTTTCTCCATCACTTTTGTATCTGGGTTCAATTTCCACTTCGCATTTTCAAGAATGGCGCGCGCGTCCGCAAGACGACCCGTTGTTTCTTGGCCAGTCGCCGCGCCTTCCGAATCGTGTATGCCTTGTTCGGGGATGGGTCCGTCAATTGGCGTTCCGTATCCGCCCAAGACACGTTGCACCAATTCTTTTTTATCAAGCGCTTTCAGAAGCGCTTGACGCACCGCTTTGTCGGCGAGCACCTTTGATTGGTTTTGATTGAAGAAAACGCCAAAAACGCGCGGGAGCGGGATTTTCCGCGCGCGCACTCCTTTTTCTTCAAGCGCGCGCGCAGAGAGCGGTGAAATGCCTCCCATACTTTCCACTTCGCCCTTTGAGAACGCGTCAAGGAGCGCTGTTTCGCTTCCGTAGAAGCGGAGCGTGATGCTCGCTATATACGGCGCGCCGAGCGCGTACTTCTCAAACGGTACGAGCGTGTAGGCGGTCGGCACGCGCGAAGCGTTTTGGAGAACGCGTGCGAAACGATAGGGTCCTGCGCCCACCGGTTCGCCGTTCAAGAGGTTAAACTGGAAACTCTCCGCATCAATGTTTTTCCACAAATGCTTCGGTAAAATCCCAAGTGTCGCATTTTCCAAAAACGGCGCGTATGGGTGTTTTGGGGTCAGTCGCACCGCATGCTCACCAACTTTTTCCGCCGCAACACCTTCCCAGTTGGCGCGTTTGACGCTTTTGATGAGCGGGTCCTGCGCGCGCTGGATGGTGAAGATAACATCGTCGGGCGTTACGGGCGCGCCGTCGTGAAATATGGCATTCGGTTTAATCCAAAAGGTGTATGAACGATTATCCTCTGAAATCTCGTACCGTTCGGCAAGGTCTGGAATGAGATCGCCTTCGGGTGTTGCTTTCATAAGTCCCGCGTAGACGAGCGCGGTCAAATCGCGGTCGGCGTCGCTTGCGGCGAGAAGGGGATTTATAAACCGCGGCGTGCCGATAACTCCTTCCGTGAGCGCGCCGCCGCGGCGCGGCATTTCAATCAGGAAGAAATTATTCGCCTGCGCGACGAGCGCCAGAGTGGAACCGGCGAGGAGCGCGCACAGTACGCCGAAAAACACCCGTTCGGTTTTGGTAAACGCGCTCCGCGCGTTGTCCAGCCGTTCAAAAAACGGAAGCGACACGCGCCGCGTGAGGAATTGGAAGAAATTATTCAACACAAAAAATTAGATCAGATGGCCGGCGACGGCGGAAAGGAAAAAGAGGATGCCGGAGATAATAGTTCCTATAAAGAAGAACCGTTCCGCTCCGCGGCGCGTGTGAAAGCCGGCGGCAAAATTGTCGCCAAACGCGCCCCCGAGCCCCGCGGCGGATTGCTGGAGCAATATCCCCGCGATGAGTACGACCGAGAGAAAAATCTGTATGTACGGCAATATCTCTGCAACCATGGTCTTAATGTGGGACAGGGTAGCATAGGGAGGCAAAAGACGCAAACCACTGTTTTCCCTCTCGCCCTTTACATAAGGGGGAGAGGGCAGGGTGAGGGGGTGTAAATTAAAAACCACCCCTCCCTTTGTCCCTCCCCTTTGGAAAAGGGCAGGGAAGACAGAAGAGAAAAAAATAGGTGTGAGAAAGAACACCCCTCCGCCTCGCGGACTCGGCACTCCTTACAGGAGCTGTACACCTTTCGCATTCTGAAAACAGAATGCTCAAGGTCTTGCGAAGCTCCAAGTATTCGCTTCTCACCCCTTAGGTTAAGGGCAGGTGGAAAGTACGATTAAGGTTTTTCGTACTACTTCACTTATATTCTCATCCACTTCGCTATCCCAAAAACGAAGTACGGAAACTCCTCGCAGATTTAGGAATTCAGTGCGCCTTTTATCGTATTCCTTATTCACCGCATGTTGTGCACCATCAATTTCAATCGCCAGTTTCTTTTCAGGACAATAAAAATCAAGAATGTACCAACCAATGCTTTGTTGACGGCGGAATTTGTAACCGAGTTTATTTTTTCGCAGTCGTTCCCAAAGTTTTGTTTCTTGCGGCGTTGCTTCGGTACGAAGTTTCTTTCTCCGCGCATACAAGTCCTTTTTGTTGTGGATTCGCATCCATCTATTGTATCTGTTTTTCTTTTTTTCTTTACCCCCTGCCCTTATCCTAAGGGGAGGGGGAAAGGGGGAGGGGTGTCTTGATGTGCAAGAAAACAAAATCTGTTGAATTACGCGGAGGACAGAATTAAAAACAAAAACCACCCCTCCGTCTCCCTTCGGGATACACCTCCCCTTATGTTAAGGGCAAGTTGGAAATAAAAGGGGGAGGGGTATCTTACTACACAAGATAAAAATCCCCACATTTTGTCTTTATCGTCAAGTTGCGCGGGCGCGCGCGGCGGGTTATATTATACGCACGAAATAGCTTAATTTTTTAGAAAAATATGGCGAAAAATAAGGCACAAAGTGGGGCTCCGAAGATTTTTCCGCTCGGCGACAAGGCGCTTATTAAAGTGGAAAAAACCGATGCGGAAAACGAGCGTGCATCAGGCATTATTATTCCCGCGACGGTGAAAGAAGACCGCGGCGCGAAGCGCGGCACAGTAGTCGCCGTTGGCGAAGGCAGATACGAAGAAGGTAAATTGATTCCGATGAAAGTGAAGGTAGGCGACGAGGTGCTCTTTCAGTGGGGCGATGAAATTACCGTAGACGGTGTTGAGTACCATATGGTCGGCGAGTCCAGCATTTTAGCGGTCATCAAATAATATGTCTAAAACAATTTTATACAACGAAGAGGCGCGTCGCGCGATTAAGCGCGGCGTAGACGCCGTGGCGAACGCGGTGAAAATTACAATCGGCCCTCGCGGCAGAAATGTCGTGTTGGACAAGGGGTACGGTAGCCCTACCATCACAAACGACGGCGTGTCTATCGCAAAAGAAATTACGCTCAAAGACAAATTTGAAAATATGGGCGCGGAAATTGTGAAGGAAGTGGCGAGTAAGACAAACGACATCGCCGGAGACGGGACGACCACCTCGGTTGTTTTGACGCAGTCCATTTTCAGCGAAGGAGTGCGGGAAATCGGAATGGGCGCAAACGCGATGGGTGTCCGTTTCGGCATTGAGGCGGCCGCCGAGCACACGGTGAAGGCGCTCCGCGAAATTGCGAAGCCGATTAAAAGCGATGAAGAAATTAAACAGGTTGCAAACATTTCCGCCGAGAACGAAGAGATCGGTGCGATTATCGCGAACACCATAAAGAAAGTCGGCAAAGACGGCGTCGTCACGGTTGAAGAATCGCAGTCGGTCGGCGTGGATTCGTAGGTAGTTGAAGGCCTGCAGTTTGACCGCGGGTATGTGTCGCCGTATATGATTACGAACGGAGAACGGATGGAAGCGTCGTACGAGGACCCGGCGATTTTAATTACCGACAAAAAGATTTCCGGCATTAAAGAGATTTTGCCGCTTTTGGAAAAATTGGCGCAGACGGGCAAGAAAGAGCTTTTGATTATCGCCGAAGATGTGGACGGAGAGGCGCTCACAACCTTCGTGCTTAACAAAATCCGCGGCTCGTTTAATGTACTGGCGGTCAAAGCGCCGGGTTATGGCGACAGCCGAAAAGAACAACTCGCCGATATCGCAACGGTGGTCGGCGCGAAAGTGATTTCCGAAGAACTCGGTATGAAATTGGAAACCGCGGAGGCGGAGGTGCTTGGCCGCGCACGCAAGGTGATTGCGACCAAAGACAATACGATTATTGTCGGCGGAAAAGGAAAGCGCGATGCGATAGAGGCGCGCGCGGCGCAGCTGCGGAAACAGCGCGATGATACGGAGTCAAAATACGATAAAGAAAAACTTGATGAGCGGATTGCGAAACTGTCGGGCGGCGTCGCGGTGATTCGCGTTGGTGCGGCGACCGAGACCGAGATGAAATATCTTAAATTGAAGATTGAAGACGCGGTAAATGCGACGAAGGCGGCGATTGACGAGGGGATTGTCGCTGGCGGCGGCGTTGCGTTTATCCGCGCGGCGGAGAAGACGCGCGAATGGTTGAAGCGAGAGGAGGTGAAGGGCGAAGCGAGCAAAGAATTCTTGGCGGGCGCGAAAATCGTCATCCGCGCGCTTGAAGCGCCGCTTCGCCAGATTGCGGAGAACGCGGGCAAGGATCCGGGGGTGATTGTAGAAAAAGTGCGCGAAGCGAAAAATCCGAATGCTGGCTACGACGCGCTTCGCGATCTGATGATAGCGGATATGATTTCCGCCGGAATTGTTGATCCGGTGAAGGTAACGCGCTTGGGGCTTGAAAACGCGGCATCCGCCGCGGCGATGCTTTTGACCACCGAAGCGGCTGTTGCTGATGAACCGAAAGAAGAAAAGCCGCCGATGGGAGGCGGTATGCCGGGCGGAGGAATGGATTATTAGCCGCTCGGAAGATACCTCTGCCGAGACCGGAAAAATCCCCCAGCGTGGGATTTTTCCTTATCCGCTCGCCTCGCTCGTCTCCCTTCGGGAGACACCATGCCCGCTCGGCTCCTCGCCGTCTCGGCATAGGTACTTCCTCGCTTCTGTGTTTTTCTCAAAACGAGTTTGCCCGCTTTATTTTTGTGATACAATAAGATTTTATGAATCTTACACTAACTGCGTTAGTCCTTGGGATAATCACTATTATTTCAGTTGAAGTATTTTATTTTTTAGTTTTGAGAAGTATGGCAGAGAAAATAGCAATTGGGTCAGGTTCCCCAATATCGATATCCCGAATCTTTTTGAGTTCTTTGTATTCTTCTAGTCAGATTATTTTTGGAATTATTTTTACTGTGATATTGGCTATGTTAATGTCTGAGAATTTTATTCCTTCGGAAGCTGGACTCCCTGTGTTGTCTGCTGTTGTGGTATATATTCTTGGTAAGGAGAGGAAAGATATTTTAGAAAGATCTTTACAATCAAAGGAAAAAAAGATATGATGTAGGGTGGCAGAGTCAATTATGTAGTTTTTAAGTATTCAATTATGGAAAATGGCGTGCAAACATTCAAAAGATTTTTACCCGATATATTAATACTTGGTGGTTTCTCGGTATTTTTGTATAAAATCTTTCGTACGGAAGCCGCCATTCAGTTTCCTGGACAATTTCCGGTAATATATAACATTGAATGGGTTAAAATACTTGGAGTAATGGCTATTGCAGTTGGGGTGGATGTGGTTGTGCATAGGTATTTATTAAAAAAGTAGAAAATGATTTTATTGTGAAATTACAGTTCACGAATCACGCGAAGCATCGTTTGTTTCTAGAGCGCGGCATTTCAGTTGATGAAATTAAAAAAGTTATCCGCGAGCCTGACAATGTTATTTCTCTTCCGGACGGTGTAGAAAAATGCTTGAAAGGAATACATAATGGGACTTTGGTGGTAGTGTACAAAAAAGAAAAGAATGTATATGTGATTATAACCGCGTATTTTAAATAAATTATGAAAATTACTTACGACAAAAAGGCGAACGCGATGTATATGTATTTCCAAAAAGGCAAGAAAATTGCCCGCACGGTTGAGTTGGCAGATTTATTGATTGCCGATTTAGACAAACTTGGCAAGGTTATCGGTATTGAGGTACTGTGCGCATCGCGGCAACTTATGCGAAAAGTAAAAAATAAAAAAGAGAAGGCCACACATGCGTTCAGTAGTATAAATGTGCCGATTCCGGTATTTGCGTAATGTTTTATCACTTAATTATTAAAATTAACAAATTTATACTATGAGCCCCATTTATATTGTTATCGCAGTAGTAGCTGTTATAGTTTTATGGGCAATCTTCGCCTACAACCGCTTTATTGCATTAGTCAATCGCGCCAAGGAGTCGTGGAGCGATATTGATGTACAGCTGAAGCGCCGTTATGACCTCATCCCCAATCTCGTAAATACTGTCAAGGGCTACGCCGCGCACGAGCAAAGCGCGTTTGAAAAAGTAACCGAGGCGCGGGCGCGGGCGATGGGCGCTGGGAACCTAGCCGACAAGTCGCAGGCGGAGCTCGGACTTACAGGCGCGCTCAAGTCCATTTTTGCAATCGCAGAGGCATACCCCGACCTCAAAGCGAATGCCAATTTTGTGGAGCTTCAACGCGAGCTCTCCGATACCGAAAACAAAATTCAGGCCGCACGGCGCTTCTACAACTCTACGGTGATGGACCTCAATACTGCCGTGGACCAGTTCCCAAACAACCTTATCGCCGGCGCGTTTAATTTTGCGAAGGCAGAATTCTTTGAACTTGAGGCGGATGAAGCGACAACAGCGAAACAACCAGTCAAAGTTAATTTCTAAATGGCATCACTCTACACTCATCAATCCCAAAATATCGCAAAAACCTGGGCACTTATGGCTGGGTTTTTCGTTGTAGTAATTCTGTTGGGATGGTTTATAAGCTATTATTATCAATCGCCAAACATTCTGTATTTCGCGGTATTTTTCAGTATCGCAATGAATGTCGCGAGCTACTGGTGGAGCGACAAAATTGTCTTAACAATTACAGGTGCAAAACCAGCGAGCCGCGAGGAGTTTTTTGACCTCTACACCGTAACGGAAAATCTTTCCATCACGGCTGGGCTTCCGATGCCGCGGCTATATGTGATTAACGACCAAGCGCCGAACGCCTTTGCGACGGGGCGCAACAAAGAACATGCGGTCGTTGCCGCGACGACCGGACTTCTTGCTCTGCTTAACAAAAGCGAACTTGAAGGGGTGATTGCGCATGAACTTTCGCATATCGGCAATCGCGATATGCTCGTTTCCACAGTCGTTGTTGTGTTGGTCGGTTTCGTAACGCTCATCTCCGATTTTTTCATGCGCTCACTGTGGTTTGGAGGCGGAGGCAATCGTAACAGGGGCGGCGGACAACTCGGCGCGGTTCTTGTGATTATCGGCATAGTACTCGCCATTTTGTCGCCTATTATTGCCTCCATAATTCATCTTGCCATTTCGCGCAAGCGCGAATTTCTCGCAGATGCCTCCGGCGCAATTTTGACGCGCTATCCGGATGGGCTTGCATCCGCGCTTCAGAAAATCTCGCAGTACTCCCGCCCTATGGCAAAGGCGAACCACGCCACCGCGCATCTCTTTATCGCCAACCCGTTTGGTCGCAAGGCGAACGGCTCCGTCGGCTTTCTCACCAAGATTTTCTCCACACACCCTCCTGTTGCAGAGCGCGTCAGAGCATTGCTCGGCCGTTGATTCTCTTGTATCTTTGATCTTGTTGGAGGGTTCGCATAGTGGTCTAGTGCGCACGCTTGGAAAGCGTGTGTGCCGCAAGGCACCGAGAGTTCGAATCTCTCACCCTCCGTAATGCGCATTTTTTCAACCAGTATGCTATACTGGATGGGTTGTTTATTAGCAATTAGCAAAGTAACAAAACGCATATGGCAAAAGAAAACTCTGCATTTATGAAGCCGCTCACGGTGAGCGCAGACCTCGCGGCGGTTGTTGGCCAAGGTCCCATGCCCCGCTCGGAAGTGGTGAAGAAGTTGTGGGTGTATATTAAAAGTAAGAACCTTCAGGACCCGTCAAACAAGCGCAACATCAACGCGGATGCGGCGCTTAAGAAGGTTTTCGGCGGCAAGGATGTGGTGAATATGTTTGAAATGACCAAGCTCGTGTCCGTGCATCTTTCGTAAGAGTTATCAGTTATTTTGTAT
>CAYORD010000016.1:0-10224 GCA_964406265.1 uncultured Candidatus Saccharibacteria bacterium
TGAACTTGCCTGCGTTTAATAAGGCGCAGTTTGAAGGACGCATTGAAAAACCGCTTGGCGCCGGCGCCGCAATCATGCTTGGTGTTTTTTTCGCGTTCGTGGCTGCGGTATTCGGCGTTCGGCTCTGGCAGATTCAGATTGCGGAGGGGAAAATGTACGCGGAGCGGAGCCGCGGCAATACGCTTAAAACAACTCCGCTGTTCGCCGAGCGCGGGCGGCTTTTGGACCGCAACGGGGAGCCGCTTGCGTGGAACGCGCCAGACCCCACGCACCCCGAGTTTCTCGCGCGCCGCTACGCGGCGCGCTCCGGTTCCGCGCACATTATCGGTTTTCTCAAATATCCAAGCAAGGATTCCGCTGGCTTTTATGTTCGCAACGATTTCAAAGGAATTGCCGGAGCGGAAAACGAATACAACGAAGCGCTCGCGGGCGATAATGGTTCGCGCACTCTTGAATTGAATGCACACGGAAATGTGGTGTCGGAAAGCGTCGTTGATATAGCGCGTACCGGAACCGATTTACAACTTTCCGTTGATGCGCGCTTGAACGAAGTTCTGTACGGACTACTTATGGAGCGCATTCGCGCGGTCGGGTTTGAAGGCGGAGCGGCGGGTATTATGGATGTATCAAACGGAGAAGTCGTTGCGCTCACGAGCGCGCCTGAATATGACCCGCAAACGCTCTCCGACGGCGCTCCCGCATCCCGCATCGCGGGTTTTGTGAATGACCCGAAAAAACCATTTTTAGACCGTGCGAGCGCTGGGCTTTATGCGCCCGGCTCCATCGTAAAGCCGTTCCTCGCCGCCGCGGCGCTTGAAGAAGATATCATTACTCCGGAAAAACAGATTTTGAGCACGGGCTCCATTTCAATTCCGAATCCGTACGACCCGACCCGCACCTCCGTGTTTAACGACTGGAAGGCGCACGGCTTAGTGGATATGCGCCACGCGCTCGCCGTATCGTCCGATGTGTATTTTTACGAAATCGGCGGCGGATTTGAAAATCAGAAAGGCCTCGGCATTGCGCGCATTGAGAAATATTTGCGCCTATTTGGCATCGGTGAAGCGCTCGCCGAACCGCTTTTGGGGGGCGCAACTGGTACGATTCCGGGACCTCTGTGGAAGAAAATTACTTTTCCAAACGACCCGTGGAGAGTCGGCGACACCTACAATACTTCTATCGGACAGTACGGAATGTTGGTAACGCCTTTGCAAATGCTTCGCGCTATATCTGGAATTGCAAACGGCGGTTCACTGTTTGAACCAACGCTCATTGCGGAGGAGCAGACGAGCGTCCGGAGCGTGCCCGTGTCGGCGGAAAACCTGCGCGTGGTGCGCGAGGGGATGCGCCTTGCGGTAACCGAGGGGTCTGCTGGTGGGCTGTATCTTCCGTTCGTATCGGTCGCGGCGAAAACCGGAACCGCCGAAGTCGGCATTTCCAAAAGAAAAGTTAACTCGTGGGTGGTCGGGTTTTTCCCCTACGAAGCGCCGAAGTACGCGTTTGTCGTGCTTCTTGAAAAAGGCCCGCGTGAAAATACAGTCGGCGGCGTATATGTAATGAAGCAATTTCTTGAATGGCTCTCACAGAACGCGACGGAGTATTTGAAGTGAGATTCATTCTTCCTCCTGCCCTTAACCTAAGGGGAGGTGCCGAGTCCGCGCTGTGCCCGTCCGTAGCCTTGTGCGGAGGAGGGAGGCGGAGGGGTTTCTTTGTAAGACGCAAACCACCGGGGTGAGGTGGGTCAATCTGGTGCTACAATATCCTGCATGCGCCGAAGACAATCCGTTGACCGCACTTTTCTTTTTATCGCCTTACTGCTTGTCGTTGGCGGGTATGTGATATTTACTTCTGCATCGTTTGGACTCCTGCTCAAAGAGGGCGGCGTGTTTGCAAGCACGGCGCTTACCCAGCTCGCGAGCATTGCGCTCGGACTCATTCTCTGTTGGGTTGCGGCGCGCATTCCGCTTTCGTTTGTAAAAAAGTACGCATGGGTTGTCGGTATTGTTGCCACTATACCAATGATTTTGTTGCTCATCCCGGGCATTGGCGTTTCGCACGGGGGAGCGGAGCGATGGTTTTCGCTCTGGGGCGTTTCCGTTCAGCCGGGGGAATTGTTTAAATTCGCCTTTGTCGTGACACTCGCCGCGTGGCTCGCGCAACGGAATACCGCGCGGGAAATGCATCACCGCAAAACTTTTCTCATTTTCTCGTTTTTCTTGGCGGTTGCGGGCGCGCTCTTTTTGTCGCAGCCCGATACAGATTCGTTTGCGATTGTGGTCGCCGCAGCCGCCGCACTTTACGCAATTGGCGGGTATCCGCTCAGGCATTTAGCAACGCTCTGCGTTGTCGGGTTCGTCGGCGCAACAATCCTCTTTTCCGTACGGCCGTACCTTCTGGATCGCCTCACGGTGTTCATCAATCCGGATCGCGACCCTTTAGGTGCCGGCTACCAACTCCAGCAATCGCTTATTGCAGTCGGAAGCGGCGGACTCACTGGTAAGGGCTTCGGGCGGAGCGTGCAGAAATTTGACCGCTTGCCGGAGCCGACGAACGATTCCATTTTCGCCGTCTTCGGCGAAGAGTTCGGCCTCATCGGCACGCTTGCGCTCGTCCTGCTTTTTACCGGTCTTGCGCTCCGCGGGCTCCGCATCGCTTCACGCGCCGACGACATGTTTGAAAGGATGGTTGCGCTGGGGTGCGTTATACTTATCACCGGCACCGCCTTTTTGAACTTTGCTTCAATGCTTGGGCTTTTTCCGCTATCGGGTCTCACGCTCCCGTTCATTTCTCGCGGTGGCACCGCCATGCTCGCCGCGCTTATTGAAGTGGGGTTGATTTTGAATGTCTCGCGCCGCGCGATATAATGAACTCATGAAAATTGTATTTACTGGTGGCGGCACGGGCGGACATTTCTACCCGATTATTGCCGTGGCAGAGGAAGTACTTACGCTCGCGCGCGAACGGCGGCTCGTCCCGCCACAATTATATTTTTTCGCACCCGCTCCGTACGATGCGGGACTTTTGGCGAAATACGGCATTTCATTTGTGCAAACGCCCGCAGGCAAGCTTCGCCGCTACGCGGATAAAAGAAATGTTCTTGATGCATTCACGACTGTGTGGGGCGTAGTTAAAACTCTCTGGCTTCTGTTTTATCATTACCCCGATGTTGTGTTCGGCAAGGGCGGCTTCGGAAGTTTCCCAACCCTCCTTGCCGCGCGCATTTTGCGCATTCCCGTTGTCATCCACGAATCCGACTCCGTGCCGGGCAAAGTTAACAAATGGGCGGGAAAGTTTGCCGCGCGCATTGCTGTGTCGTTTGCGGATGCCGCGCAATATTTTCCGACAAAAAAAACCGCATGGACAGGGCATCCGGTACGGCAATCGCTCCGCTCGCTTCCCGACGCGGAAGGAGCGCGCACATTTCTAAAATTGGAAACAGGCGTACCGGTACTTCTCGTACTCGGCGGCTCGCAAGGGGCGCAAGCGATTAACGAACTTATTCTCTCATCGCTTCCGAGAATCACCGAGCAATTTCAGATTATTCACCAAACGGGCAAGGAACATATTTCCGAAGCAACGGCGCGCGCGCAAGTCATTCTATCCGGAAGCGGTCGTGTGTCTCGTTATCTTCCATTCGCATTTCTAAACGAGCAGGCGCTTTGTATGGCGGCGAGCGTCGCCTCGCTCGTCGTCTCGCGTGCTGGCTCCACGATTTTTGAGATTGCCGCGTGGGGATTGCCGTCTATTATTATTCCGATAACCGACTCCAACGGCGATCATCAGCGCAAAAACGCATATGCGTATGCAGAAAGCGGCGCGGCGGCGGTGCTGGAGGAAGCAAATCTCTCGCCGGCGCTTTTTCTCGCAGAAATTGCGAAAATTATGGAAAATCAAGAGATCCGCGCGCGAATGCGTCAAGCGGCTGGCGCATTCGCGAAACCGGATGCCTGCCGCGTGATTGCCGAGAAACTTTTAGAAATCGGATTGTCGCACGAACGGTAAAAATATGAAATATAAAAAATATTTAAAAGAATCTTGGATTAATCCAAAAGTTGAAGAGAAAGGTTCTGTCTTGCACGGAAGAGGTCTTTTTGCAAAAAAACCAATACAAGAAGGCGAGGTAGTTGTTATTTGGGGTGGAGATTTTGTAAACGAGAAAGAAGCTCGCGCAGCGCAACAAAAAGGCAAAGCAATTCAAAGAATTGATGAAAATTTATGGGATGTTTTTGAACACGCGACAAAAAATGATGATCCGAGCTATAACCACAATCATTCATGCGACCCAAACACTTGGATGCAAAACGAAGTAACCATAATAGCTCGTAGGGATATAAGACCATACGAAGAACTCACAATAGATTATGCAACTTTTGTTATTGACGATAATTATGTAATGCCGAAAGAATGCAAGTGTGGCTCGTTATTATGCCGGCATAGTATTACCGGCAAAGATTGGTCGATAGAAGATATCCAAAAAAGATATGCGGGACATTTTTCTCCGTATCTGAATAAAAGAATTAATGATTTTAAGAAAAAGGATTTTTCCAAATGGAATAGAGAAAAAAAGCGAATTCACTGCAGGGTAAACGAAGTGTATGCGCATCCGCGTGAAGTTTGGTGGTGTGCTCTTGGTGTAAATGTCGGCGCAGAAACGGATGGGAAAAATGAGAATTTTGAACGACCAATGCTCGTTCTTCGCGTGTACAATAAAGAAACATTGCTTGTTCTTCCTATTACAAGTAAAAAGAAGGTGGATGCTTTTCACTGTGCTGTTCGTGTAGAATTTGGAACGGTGTGGATAAAGCTGACGCAAGCACGTGTCATTAGTAATAGGCGCTTAATCCGTAAGGTCGGTGTTCTTTCACTTGTGGAATTTGAAAAAGTAAAAAATTCTTTTAGAAAGTACATATAAAAGATCGACCCCGCCTTGCGGCGGGGTCTCGGAGGCCGAAGCCCTAATATAGGAAAGATAACAGATATCAAAAAATAAAGCAAGGAAGTTGTTGTGGATAAACATCTATGAAAACTAATCAAAAACCAGTCGTCCGCTTTGCGCCATCGCCGACCGGCCTCTTGCACATCGGCGGCGCGCGCACCACGCTCTTTAATTATATTTTCGCGAAACCGGATGCCTGCCGCGTGATTGCCGAGAAACTTTTAGAAATCGGATTGTCGCATGAGAGATAATATGATGAATAGATATGGATATTTCAAATAATCTTCAGCCAAATGCCGGAAAAAATCTTTCCATTCATTTACGTGAAGGTACATGGATGCGATTGCCGATTAAGACCCATGTGATAACCCAAAATGATGATATCGTTCATGTAGTAAAACAATACGCCAGTCCTCATATGCGAAAAGGCGATATGCTGTTTATCAGTGAACGAATAGTCGCCATTAATCAAGGACGCGCTTTCCCGATAAAAAGCATTGTGCCTTCTTTTCTCGCTAGATTTTTAGTTGCGTTTGTGCATAAATCTCCGTATGGAATTGGGCTCGGCAGTCCGTGGACCATGGAACTGGCAATCAGAGAAGGGGGGATGGTCAGAATAATCATAGGTGCGTTAGCGGCTGCAATCACTAAACCTTTCGGCATACATGGCGTTTTTTATAGAGTGGTTGGAAAAAACGTAAATGCAATTGACGGGCCATGCTCGTACACACTCCCGCCATACAACGAATATGCTAAATTGGGTCCGGCTGAGCCCGAGAAAATGGCGAGAATCTTGGGTCAGGAAATACGCGGCGATGTTATTATTATTGACGCGAATGATTTGGGCGTCGCGGTGCTTGGTAAATCCAATAAAGATATCGCAGATTCTTTCTGTAAAGAGGTCTTCAAAGATAATCCTCTTGGCCAATCGACAGAACAGACGCCATTATGCATCGTAAGAAAGACGATATAACCTTTATATCTATGGAAATGAAACAAAAAGTCACCGTACGATTTGCGCCAAGCCCCACTGGGCCGCTCCACATAGGCGGCGCGCGCACCGCGCTCTTTAATTATATTTTCGCCAAGCAAACCGGCGGCACATTTATTTTACGCATAGAAGATACCGACAAAGAGCGCTCAAAGCCGGAATACGAGCAGGACATTCGCGATGGTCTTGGGTGGCTCGGTATTATTCCCGATGCGGTGTATAGGCAATCGGAGCGGACGGACATTTACCAGAAACATCTCGATACGCTTATAAAATCGGGTGCGGCGTATGTGTCGCGGGAACCACGAAAACAAAACACCACCACCCCGCCCTTCGGGCACCCATCCTCAACTGAGGAGGGGATGGTAGAAGTCGTGCGATTTAAAAATCCAAACAAACTGGTTTCGTTTCAAGATATGGTGCGCGGCGAAGTTTCTTTTAACACAACCGAACTGAAGGATTTTGTTATTGCGCGTAGCGTGTCCGAGCCCCTCTATCACTTTGCGGTCGTCGTAGATGACTTTGAAATGAAGGTAACGCACATTATTCGCGGAGAAGACCACATTTCCAACACCCAACGCCAGATTTTGATTCAAGAAGCGCTTGGTGCCCCGCGCCCTCTCTACGCGCACATTCCGCTTATTCTAGCACTCGATAGAAGCAAACTTTCCAAACGCAAACACGGGGATGCAGTGTCGCTCGCGCATTACCGGGCGGAGGGCATCGCGCCGAAGGCTATGGTGAACTTTTTGGCGCTTCTTGGCTGGCACCCTTCCGCGCGCGACGCGAGCGAGGTACTTTCGTTTGATGAACTCGTAGCGCAATTTAATCTCGAGCGCGTGCAAAAAGGCGGCGCGGTGCTCGACGGTAACAAGCTCAATTGGCTCAATAAGCAATACCTCAAGAAAAAAGATATGATAATGAAGTGAAGCGGATTATTTTCATCGCGACTATTTTTGTATTGAGCGTTTTCGGCACGCGCGGAGCGTACGCCGACATTGCCGATTTGCAAGCGAAAATCGGCGAGCGGAACGCGCAGATTGCGGAGTTGGAAAAAGAAATTGCGGCGTATCAAACCGAGCTGGACACTATCGGAGGCGAAGCGAACTCGCTCCAGAACGCGATTGCGGAGCTGGACCTAACGCGCAAAAAGCTCCTAGCGCAAATTACCGCGACGGAGCGTAAAATCAGCGCCGCAACGCTTGAAATAGACGCGCTCACCGAAAATATCGGCGTGCAAGAGGGGCGCATCGGGCGCGGGAAAGCTGGGTTGGAGAAAGCGCTTCGTCTCATTGCGGAAATGTATCGGAAGCATCCGATAGAAATCTTTTTGAATGAAAACGGGTTTTCCGGCGCGTGGCGCGAAGCAGATGCGCTTCGCTCGGTGGAAGTACGGCTTGCCGAACGCCTCCGAAGCGTCAAAGAATTGAAAGCAGGGCTGGAGCGCGACCGCGCAGTGCTCAATGCAAAACGCCGCGAGCTCACTTCACTTAAAAACGAGCTCGCCGACCGGAGGCGCATTGCCGACGGGGAGCGCGCTACTCAACAGGCATTTTTGAATCAGACGAAAAACAAAGAAACGAATTATAGAAAATTACTACAAGACAGGACGATGCTCCGCGAAGCATTTGCACAGGAACTTTTGGAATTTGAATCTCAGTTGAAGTTTGAGTTGGACCCGTCGCGCCTGCCGCAAACGGGTTCGGGCGTACTCCGCTGGCCATTGGATATGGTGAAAATTACTCAATATTTCGGCAATACAGCGTTTGCGAAAAGCGGCGCATACAACGGGCAGGGACACAACGGTGTTGATTTCCGCGCCGGCATCGGCACTCCGATAAAAGCCGCGCTTTCTGGTATCATTAAAAAAACAGGGGATACCGACCGCACATGCCGCGGCACTTCGTACGGCAAATGGATTTTAATCGAGCACAACAACGGATTGTCAACACTATACGCGCATTTATCGCTCATCAGAGTTTCAGAAGGGCAGGATGTCGCCGTAGGTGAAGTTATCGCGTATAGTGGTGCGACCGGCTACGCTACAGGTCCGCATTTGCACCTGACGGTGTTTGCAACGCAAGGAGTCCAAATCGTCACGCATCCCAGCCGCGTGTGCGGAGGCAGTTATCTACTGCCCGTCGCTAACCCCGGCGCATACCTAAACCCGCTCTTGTATTTGTAAGATTTTGAATTCATCATAGAATTTTTTTCTAAAATTGATTTTTTGGCGAGACAGGCGTAGTATGGCGAACGGAAAACAGTTTGTTCGTTGGTAAAGGAAAGGATAAAAGATGAATATTCAGAGCCGTCTTGCGGTAGTGTATTCCGCTTCTGGTGTTTTTAGTACATTCATGCTATATATCTCGTATGAGAAAAATCAGTTTTCCATTTATTATTGGGTTAGTAATCTTTTCTTTTGCAGTCGCGGCGTACGCTCTCGCGCCCTCCATTCCATCGCCCAAAACGGTTGGCGCGCCGCTTACGATCACCATTGAGGAAGATGGCGACACGGTGATTGAGGGCGCACGCATCACGCAAATTACCGGCACAACGATTTTCGCGGCGCAATACTGGGGAACGCTTCCGGTTCGTTGGATTATCCGTACGAATGCAAAGACCTTATTTAAACATCGATTCGGCAATCCGCTTGTTTTTTCACAGCTTTCAATGGGAGATTTTATAAGCGTTGAAGGAATCTTTAATGGCAGTTCCGATTCGCTCGGCATAGATGCAAAATCAATAAAGAATTGGTCGGTTTCAACCGAGGGCTCTTCATTTGCAGGAACCGTCGCATCTGCACCTGACCAAAGTGGCTCATTTATTTTGCAAATTGGAGATGGAAGTACGGTTTTTATAAAACCAAAAGCCACTTCAACCGTCATACGCGGCATCGTATCCATTGCGCCTGCCGCGATCGTGCTGGGAGATCGCGTGCTTGAAACCACAGGTGTCTACAACCACTTGGATCGTTCGCTCGTTGCGGATTCGGTAAAGATTTTTCAAGATAAGCAGAAATTTGCGGCGCGCAATTTTGAGGGAAAACTAACGCGGCTTGACGGTATTGCGCTCCCGACCATCGCAACGACAATCGTCGGTGGAAAGGAATATACGGTCTACCTTCCGGAAAACACCCTCGTATTGAGAAAGGATAGGGCGAAGACAACGCTTAAACGGTTTGTGGTTGGCGATACAGTCCGTTTTTACGGCGCGATACGCGAAGCAGAATGGTCTGTGGTTGACGCAGAAGTCCTGCGTACGCTTGAGTTTTAACTTTTCAACTCTGCTTCACCGGTACTTTTTTAATCGCCTCGATAATCTCGTTGTCGTCGTCGGTGATGGTATAGAGTTCCATATCTTCTTTGCCGATGGCGTGTTCGGTACGGTATGCATTGCGAAACATAAAATCATGTAGTTCTTCCCAGTAGTCGCGGCCGACCAGAATAATCGGCACGCGCCTTATTTTGTGTGTCTGTATGAGAGTCAATATCTCAAAAAACTCATCTAAGGTACCAAATCCGCCGGGCAAAAAGATATACGCCTCTGCGGCAAACGAAAGCGCGATTTTGCGCACGAAGAAATATGAGAACTCCATACTTTCGGTCGTGTAGGCATTTTTTTGTTGTTCCTTCGGAAGCCGGATATTCAACCCGACCGATTGCCCGCCCGCCTCGCGCGCGCCGCGATTAGCGGCTTCCATAATACCCCCCCCGCCACCCGTAATCACTGCATAACCGAGATCTTTCACGATGCGCGCCGCGAGCGAACGCGCGTGTTCATAATGCGCACTCCCTTCTTCCACGCGCGCAGAGCCGAAGATGGATACCGAGCGCGGATAATTTTTAATAAGTTCAAACGCCGCCTTAAACTCAACGTTGATGCGCTCAATGCGCGCGCTCACAATCTGATGCGCTTCTTCTCTCGTAAGTAGGTCGGCGCGATGCCCATTTCCGTTTATGTTGTTTGTCATAACTCTATTGTAGAAAGAAGATGCCTGTTTGGCAAATGAAGCGCGTTTTGTTAGCGTGGATTATATGCAGAAGGGCTTTTCGTTTCAGATTGAGAAGAAAATGTCGCGCAAACTTGGGCGGGCGGGTGTTTTGCGCACGCCGCACGGAATTATTGAAACGCCGGCGTTTGTTGCCGTGGGTACGAAAGCAACGGTGAAGGCGCTCACGCCGAAACAGATAAAAGAAACCGGTGCGCAAGTGGTGCTCGGTAATACCTATCACCTCTATCTTGAGCCGGGAGAAAACATTGTGCAAAAGGCAGGAGGATTGGGAGCGTTTATGAATTG
>CAYORD010000017.1:0-7998 GCA_964406265.1 uncultured Candidatus Saccharibacteria bacterium
CACGCGTCTTTTCAGAATTCTTGTTTTCTTTCCAACCTGTGAGACTCTCTTTCTCCTTCTCCGCAACGGTCTTTTTTTGTTGACCAGTGGGTTGCATTTTATAATTGTATCACCGCATCGCCAATTTTAGAATTATTCTTTGAAGCTTTTGAGCATTTCCATGCTTTAGCAACCCCAGATATGACGCAATGTTTGCCTCACTCACCCTCATAAACATCCGCCGCCTCGTCGTCGTCCGCAACACCCGATGTTCAGGAAAATGCACCCAGCCGAGAAAATCAATACCGGATGCTATGGTTTTGATAAATACTTTATCGGGATGTAATTCAAGATGTAGTTTTTCAGATAAGAAAGACCTAATTGCAGGGATAGAAGCATCGAGGATGTTTTTGTTTTGCGAGAAAATTACAAAATCATCTGCATAGCGAATGTAGTATTTTACTTTCAGTATATGCTTCACAAATTGGTCAAACTCGTTCATATAGATATTTACGAAGAGTTGAGAGGTGAGGTTGCCAAGGGGTAGTCCCTTCCCTGAAACTCCAAAATTAAAACTGCTGATAATGTTTTTGAGAAGCCGCAAAATATCGGTGTCAGGAATAGAACGAGAAAGAATATCTAGGAGAATAGTGTGGTCAATGTTCGCAAAGAACTTGCGGATGTCGCACTTGAGAACAAAACAGGTTTGTGTATGGTTCTTGCTCGTTTTGTACGCAAACGCGCAAAAGCGATTCATCGCGCAGTGTGTTCCCTTTTCGTTACGGCAAGAAAAAGAGTCGGAGACAAACTTCCGGTCAAAAAACGGATATAGAATCCGGTAGACGGCGTGATGTAATAATCGGTCGCGCACGCTTGCTTTGTGGATGTCTCGCGGCTTGGGGTCAGAAATACGGAAGTAACGATATGGACCATGTTGATATGTTTTTTGCACGAGATCTTGGTGGAGTTCAGAGATATTGTCAGATAGTTGCATAGAATACTCTTGCACATCTTTTCTTTTTCTCTTTCCGCGAATAAACTCTCGCCACGAGAGAAGCAGATTCTCGTATGAGATGATATGGTGATAGGTATGCGGCAAGCGAGTCATAATATAGAAAAGGCAACTAGTAAGCCCCCCCCCCAACGCTCCAGCGGTTTTAATGAAAGCGAAACTGGCGTACGCCGAGTGGCTTACGGTGTCATTGCATCTCCCCACGCCGATCCGATGCGGTATTGGCGCGAAGATTGAAAACTGCTTTTTGCAAACATTGGAATTCATATTTCTCGCGTGGTATGCATCAGGAGAACGGAAAATGATGCTCATTATACAAGCGGCGGAACAACTGGATATATTAAAATTCTTTCTGACGACGGCATGGGAAAACAAAATATTTTCAACTGGCTTCTACTCGTCACTGATAGAAAAACTGTACGAAGTCGGACGAATGCTGTACCAATGGCGCCGTTCGTGCGAAGAAAAACTCCCGCACAAGACGGCGGGAGAAAACAAATAGTTTCGGGGGAAAAGAACCGATTCTCGGCATTCCACTCGTTGTCGACATTGAAGCGGTTCAAGTTCACATTCCACCCGTCATCGTTCCGGTTCGCGTTCACGGTGAAGACGGAAGTGTGCGAGAGACCATCCTCGCCACTGCCCGTTTCCGCCTAAAGCGGATCCGAGCTGTATTTTATTCGGAGCCTTCTGCTCCAGAGTGTCTCGCACCAACTTTCTGTTTTTTTGACGGGGAATATTCCCCGGAGCCCGCCACCGCAAGCTCCGCCTCTTTGGCGGACAGGCGTAACCGGCGGTGCCAGCGTGTTCAAACAAAAGAATACCCCTTGTTCTCGTAGAGAACAAGGGGTTGGGGAGTCAGGGGGTCAGGAACTCAAGCAGTCAAGTTGCGGGGGAAAAGAACCGAAGCTCGGCAGCCCACTCGCGGTCGACAAGGAAGCGGCGCAAGCGCACAGGCCACCCGTCAACGCGCCGGTGCGCGTAAACGGTGAAGACGGAATTGTCAACCTTCAAGAAGAAGATGCTGGCGTATCCGTTTGTGAGGAGTCCGGTTTTTTCATCCTTTTCCGTTCGTAGAATGAGGTCTTCAATCTGCAGTAGGTTGGTAAAGGGTTTGCCAACCTTGATGAGTTCGGCTTCGGTTGTGGTCTTGACGAGTTCAGCCACCGAGACCGAGGTTTTCTTGCTTGCTGGAAGGGTGTGAGGGAGCCAGTTGTCAAGGTCGCTGTCCCGATAGGCGAAGACCGATGTGTCGGTGAAGCACTTCGCTACGGTGCAGGCGGGTTGGGCGGGAAGGGTGATGGGGATGTTTAATCTTCGCACTGACGCCGCAATAACTCCATCTGTCTTGAGGTCATCCAGAAATCTGGATACTCGCCCGTCATCCAATGCCCCCTGAAACTTGGCGCGTCCGACATTCTTTTCGTTGGCCATCTTACGAACTGATTCTACCTGACTAGCGGTTACAAGCAGTGATTTGCTCATACTGCCTTTCTTTTTTGCAGTTCACTAAAAGCAACGACAGTTTGTCGCTACCAAAAGCAAACAATTGTTTATCTGTAAGTCCTCTGCTACCTGACAAGGTGCTTTGAACTGTTTACAGTATAGCATTAGTGACACCTTTCTGTCAAGTGATGAAAATACGGCTCCATGCCTCCTCGGCAGGTCGCCGAAGAGGCGACTGTTGAACCGTGTTTTAGCATTGATAGAAAAAACTACTTGAAACACTGACGGAATAACTTAGCGGTAGGTCGTATCGCTCCGCCATGAGATTTCAAAGACGATGAAGCGGTTTCCTGCCGTACGATAAAAGAATATACGAATTCTACCGATGCGCACTCGGTATTGGTTCTCTACCCCTTTTAATTTTTTGCAGTCCAGGCCAACAAAATCACCCGCTTCAATACGAGCGACGGTGTCTATGATGAAACGTCTGCGGTCACCGTCCAGTTTTTGCAGAAACTTTTCTACTCTGTTTGGCATCAAATGTTTTCATCATCTCTAAAAGCTTACCGGCCTCAATGCCTCCATTCGGCTCGCCGCGAAGATCAAGCACCGTTTCCCAAGTACCTTCATCCCCCCACTCGTCTACCGGCACAGGCGCTAAGTAAAAGACGGGCTCCGAGCGGCGCACCACCGTGAAAGAGCGGCCGCGCTTTACCGCCCCGATATATTTCTCAGTATTACTCCGCAATTCTTTGAGTCCGATAATTGTTTGCATATCTTAAGTTTATCTTAAGATAAACTTCTGTCAATTACATCTTCTCCGGTGCCGCAATACCAAGTAGCCAGAGACCGTTTTTCATTACCTGCGCGAACGCTTGCGTGAGCGCAAGGCGGTATTCCGTTTCGTCTCCAGAATTTAAGATACGCTCTTTTGCGTACCAACCGTTAAACGCGCCTGCAAGTTCAATAAGATAAGTCGCGATAAAATGCGGCGCGTATTCTCTCCCTGCGCGCTCCACAATCTCGTGGAAGCGGTAGAGGAGGCGGTCTAATGTATTAACACCACCCAACTTCTTCATCTCCCCCTCAGTTGAGGGGGAGTGCCGAGTCCGCGAGGCGAGGGGGTGGTGTTCTTTTGATTTCCTGAGCACCGAGCACGCCCGCGCATACGAATACTGCAAGTACGGTCCCGAGTCGCCTTCAAATGAAATGGATTTTTCAAAATCAAAAACAATATCTATACCAACTTGCTGTCGCAAAATGGAATACTTTATCGCACCGATAGCGACGGCATCGGAAACACTCCTTCTTTCCATCTCGTCAAACTCGCGTTCCTTTATTTTCTCCAAAACCATCTCCCTTACATTTTCAATGAGCGTCTCGCCGGTAACCACATTACCCTTCCGCGACGACATCTTGCCTGTCGGAAGCCGCAACATTCCGTGTGATATGTGTTTTGTCTTTTTCGCCAACTTCGGAAACACAAACGCCATCGCTTTAAGCAATACCTTAAAATATTCATTGATCTCGTTCCCCGTTATCACTACGGAAAAATCGTACGGATACTTTTCGTATTTTATTTTCGCCAACCCCAACTCTTTCGCTTCGTACGTCGGTAGCCCCTGTGAATTGAGAAACACGCGCGTGTGCAGACCCGACTTTGATTCCGGAAATATAACAGCCCCCTCGCTCTTCTCAAACACATTCCCGAGATTTTCCTCAACAATCTTTTTGCCAAGCATGCCCGTCTCGCTTTCAAAGAAATAATAATCAAACTTCGTCCCGAGCGTTTTGTAGATTTCTTCAAAATGCTCCAAGCTTATTTTCTTTCCGGTTTGGTAGATTTTATTTATTTCCGGATCTGACTGTTCAAAAATCGTCGTGTTAAGTTCATTGATTTCTTTCTTGGCGTTCTCGTCGGTCTCATACTGTTCTGCACCGTACGCATACGCCTTTCCCCAGTCCGCAACGGTTTCTGCGCCACCTAACTTTTGATATCCGAAAATTGCTTTCGCGACATGAAGCCCGACATCACCCTGATAACAGGCGCGTTTTACGGGCGCTCCATGAAATTCAATGATTCGCGCAATGCTCTCGCCTATCGCGTTGCTCATTAAATGTCCGATGTGGAACTCCTTAAACGGATTCGGGTCGGTATACTCAACAATGGTCTTCATCCCCGCACAGTGCACATTTTTTCCAAACTCATCTTTCTTCTCCAAGATGTTTTGTACGCTTTCCGCAAAGAATTCTCCCGCGATAAAAAAATTCACAAAACCTCCCACTGCCTCTACATGCGCAAGCATTGGAATCTTTTGTAGTACGATATATCGTACTATATCTCCCGCGATGTCTGTGGGCTTTTTCTTAAGTTCTTTCGCATACCGAAGCGCCGCATTCGTCGCATAGTCGCCGTGTGACAAATCGTCCGGATGTTCTAAAGAAACTTCCGGTGCAGAAACGCCAAGCACCTTGAGTGCTTCGCCTACCGCCTTTTTGAGTTCTTCTATAATCACTAGTGTATTATAACATTTTTCAGTGTTTTCTTAATACGGAATCAATTTTTCGCGCAATTGCTATAAAGTCCTTTTCTTTTTTCCCTCGCGTTGTTTCCGCCGCGCTACCAAGCCGAATACCGGAGGGGTCTACGGGACTGCGTTTGTCAAACGGGAGAGTGCTTTCGCTTACGATAATCCCCACTGCTTCAAGCTTGTCGGCGGCTTCCCGTCCACCGATTCCGCTACCGCTGAGCCATGTGTCAACGCGTAGAAGATGTGTCTCCGTTCCCCCTTCAACAATCCTATGTCCAAATTTTTTCAATTCATCGGAAAGTGCTTTCGCATTTTTTACAACTTGCAACGCATACTTTCTAAACGCTGGTGTAATTGCTTCCTTGAGCGCAACCGCAACTGCCGCTATGGCGTTGAAGTGCGGACCGCCCTGCAAGCCAGGAAGTATCGCCTTGTCAATTTTTCTAGGCAACTTTCGTGCGTCCTCTTTTGAGAAAATGAGTGCCGAGCGAGGTCCGCGGAGTGTTTTGTGGGTTGTGGTTGTTACAATGTCCGCATACGGGAACGGCGAAGGGTATTTTTCGCCCGCTACAAGCCCCGCAAAATGCGACATATCCACCATTAAAACAGCGTTGCATACATTCGCGATTTCGCGAAACTTCTTAAAATCCACGATATGAGCATACGCAGTAAATCCCGCCACAATGATGTCTGGTTTATTTTCTATTGCTATTTTTTTAAGGTTCTCATAATCTAACCTTTCAGTTTTTCTATCTAAACCATATGGAACTTGTTTCCATATTTTCCCAGTCATAGAAACCGGCTGTCCGTGCGTGAGATGTCCTCCTTGGTCAAGCGACATGCCCATCACCTTTCCGCCAACAGGAACAAGCGCCGCATACACGGCGAAATTGGCGGGCGAACCCGATAGCGGCTGCACATTGACCCCCCACTCTTTTTCGGAAAGTCCGAATAAACTAAGCGCGCGTTTTTTTGCCAAACGCTCAACTTCATCAACCACCGCGCATCCTCGGTAATACCGTTTGCCAGGATATCCTTCGCCGTATTTATTCGTCAGTTCGCTTCCTAATGCCCCCAAAACATCTTTAGAAACATAATTCTCAGACGCAATCAGGTTAATCACGCTTTTCTGCCGCTTTTTCTCCTCATCTATCAGTTTTTTGATTTGTAGGTCTTTCATATTCTATATACTATATTTTTCCAGTTCAGCGACAAGCGCTTTGGTTACCGTGTCAAACGGCGGGTTGGCGTCAATCGTTGAGTGCGGAACTTGTTTGAAAAAATCCAAAAGTCCTGTGCGCATACGCGTATGAAATTGAACATCGCGTTCGTCAAAGTGATTCAGTATTTCTCCTGTTTGTTTTTTCTTGCGCGATAATCCTACGCGCGGTTCCACATCAAGAAAAAAATAGCGCGCCGGAATGTTCTTGCCGAGATAAAATCTGCGCATCTCCCAAAAGAATTTCTTGAGTTCGGATGCCTCTTGCGCAAAAACTTGATACGCGTAGGTAGATGAATCAAAGCGGTCTACGAGAACATTCTGTCCGCGCGCAAGGGCTGGAATAATAGTGTTTTTCAAATGGTCTGCCCGCGCCGCCCAAAACAAAGCGAAATGGGTTTTTGCGTCCGCTTGCTTCGCATTTTTTGAATTGAGAATGAGTAAACGAATTTCTTCAGCATATGGCGAACCGCCTGGCTCGCGCGTTATCAAAATGCGCTCGTCAAAATATTCTTGAACCCTCCGTATTTGGGTGCTCTTCCCCGAACCTTCGCCGCCCTCAAGCACAAAAAATTTACCTTTATTTTTTATAATCATCTTTTTGTATTAAAAAGCTTTTCACTTCCTTCCAAAAGATACACACTTTTTATGCCGGCCGCAAGCATCGCATCCCAGCACGGCTTACAGCACCAAAAGTGGCCGTATAAATATAAATCCGCGGTGCGCGTGTCCTCGCCGTGCGAAAAAGCATCCGCAATCGCTTTCGGCTCGCTGTGATTTTTCGGATGGCACCCTTCGCACAAATCGTAGCGCTCTCCCGTTGGAATGTGCCGGCGCACCCGCTCGCAACCATGCTCTCTATGGTAATGGCTTCCATTCGCTCCGCGTCCGATAATGTGCCCACCCTTTACCACCACACTTCCCGTCTTTTGAAAATCATCCAGGGAATGCGCGAGCGCGTACTCTTGCGCCGCGCGCATAAACGGGTTGTCTGCGGAAACATAATAAATCGTTCGCCCTTCCGGAAGGTACGGGTATTGAATGGCCATACGAAACAGCATATAGTATAAAACCGCTATGACAAAGTTTGATGGAATATATCAGGAGTTAGTCCAGCGCATTATGACGGAAGGAATTGCCGAAGTGAACCGGCGCACCGGGCACGAAACGCGCGCGATTCCTGGTATGCACTTTTCACTGGATATTGAGAAAGACGGCTTCCCGCTTCTGACGCTCCGCAAAATACCGATTCAGATGTTTGTTGCGGAACAGTTGTGGTTTATTTTCGGCGGGCGCAAACCCGAAGATTTTCTCCGCGAGTTTACCAAAATCTGGGACGACTTCACGAACCCCGGCGATGTCGTAACTGTTGCATACGGCTACCGGTGGCGAAAGCATTTCGGGCGGGACCAACTCGGACTTCTTGTAAAACTTCTTGAAAAGGACCGGAGCTCACGGCATGGAGTCGTCGTCACATGGGACCCGGCGGGCGATGGGCTCGGCGGCGCGATAAAGAAAAATGTGCCGTGCCCGTACACCTTTACGGTAAATATTATTGGCGGGCGGCTTAACCTCCACAACATCATCCGCTCCAATGATGTTATTTTAGGCACCCCATCGGATGTCGCGGGTTTCGCGCTTCTGCAATGCATCCTTGCGCAACGACTGGGCGTACGCCAGGGCATTTACAGCCATTCAATATCTAACGCGCATATTTACGATACGCATTATTTTGCTGCGGAAGAAATGCTTAGACGAAATAATGAACATAAAAAAGTGTCGTTAGCTCTTCAGCCAAAAACATTTGAACG
>CAYORD010000017.1:8008-8421 GCA_964406265.1 uncultured Candidatus Saccharibacteria bacterium
AAGTTGGTGAAGGAAATTTTTGAAAACCTGCAAAACCAATATCACCCGATGGATGCCATTAAAGGAATTAAAATTGTGCTATAACATACATTGCCTATGGCGATACTCACCAAAAACAAGATTCTGGAGCGCGTTGTAAAAAAAGAAATTATCTTCTCTCCACATCTGGACTCATTTCAATTGCAAGACCATGCCGTGGATTTGCGGCTTGGATTCACCTTCCTCATTCCGAAAATATGGCACCTTACGGAACGGGGACGCGAATCGTTGGATATACTCAACTTTGACAAGGTAAACGCAGAATACTTTGAGGTGGTAGAGCTTGAACAAGGACAGTACTTTGATTTATTACCGAATGAATATGTGCTCGTTTCCACGCTGGAGTCGGTGCAAGTCCCGAACGATTTAATGGC
>CAYORD010000017.1:8431-9893 GCA_964406265.1 uncultured Candidatus Saccharibacteria bacterium
GGTTATCGCTTGACCTCACCGGTATCGTTGATTCCGGATATGAAGGCCAACTGACGCTCCCCATTCGCAACAACACTCATTCGCAAATCGTCCGCCTCTACCCTGGAGAGCGGCTGTGCCAAATTGTGTTTGAAGAATTGACCGAACCCGTTGTTCCGCGGAAAAGCAAATATCACAAGCGCGATATTATAGAAGGAATTAAAAAAGAAAAAGCGATAGAATCGCGGCTCATCTTCAAGGGCGACATAAAAAAGTTAAAAGCGGAACATGCGGTAAAATAATCTCGTGCAAGCAAGAATAAGCATCATCGTTGCCGTCGGAAGAAACAATCGCGCAATCGGGAAAACAGGCGCGCTTTTGTGGCGCATTTCGGACGACTTAAAGCGATTTAAGGCGCTCACATCCGGCCATACGATTATTATGGGGCGGAAAACTCTTGACTCAATCGGTAGTAAAGCATTACCGAACCGTACGAATATTGTCATTACAAGAAATAAAGATTTTAAAAAAGATGGCGTGATTGTTGCGGGGTCGCTGGAGGAAGCGATAGAAATCGCACAGAAAACAGAAAACACCCCTCCGTCTCCCTTCGGGAGACACCTCCCCTTTAGAAAAGGGCAGGAGGAAATCAAGAAAGAAATCTTCGTCATCGGCGGCGGAGAAATCTACCAGCAAGCCCTTCCGCTTGCCGACAAGCTCTACCTCACGCTCGTAGAAAGCGATGCGGAGGGAGATGTCTTTTTTCCTGATTGGCGCACGAACTTTACGAAAGAGACATTCCGCGAAGAACGCACCGACCCAAAAACCGGTTTAAAATACGCGTGGGTGGATTTGGAACGAGAATAATTACTTCACCTCAATACCCATAGACCGCGCGGAGCCGGCAACAATTTTTTCGGCGGCTTCGAGCGAAGTTGCGTTCAAGTCCTGCATTTTCTTTTCCGCAATTTCGCGCAGTTTCGTTTTCGTAATCGTCCCTGCCTTTTCTACCGGCGGCTTGCCCGCCCCCTTTTCCTTGCCAATCGCCTTTAAAAGCATACTGGAAACGGTCGGCGCTTTGATGCGCAGTTCAAAGGTCTTGTCGTCAAAAATGTGAATCACGACGGGGAGCGTCTCGCCTTTCATCTTTTGCGTCGCCGCATTGAAACGCGTTACAAATTCGCCGATGTTCACCTTCGCCTGCCCCAAGGCAGGACCCAAGGGCGGCGCGGGCGTTGCCGCGCCGCCCGCCACCGTCACTTTGAGTTTTCGCACCAGTTTTTTCGCCATGTTTTGAAAATTGAAAATTGATAATTGAAAATTACAAACTAGATTTTCTTGACCTGAAGAAAATCTAGTTCGACAGGCGTCTCGCGCCCGAACATAGACACGAGCACCTTCACCTTGCCGCGGCTCCTATCCACCTCCGCCACCTTCCCTTCCAATTCCTTAAACGGCCCGTCGGTAATCACCACCGCGTCGT
>CAYORD010000018.1:0-9804 GCA_964406265.1 uncultured Candidatus Saccharibacteria bacterium
GAACTTTCCGAAAATTATGCTAGCATATACCTATATTCATGTCAACTTCGCAACGATTTAAACTCAAAACCCCCTACAAACCCGCTGGCGACCAGCCGAAGGCGATACGGGCGCTCGTAGAAGGGTTTGAAAAGGGGAGACAATGCCAAACGCTTCTTGGCGTGACCGGAAGCGGGAAGACCTTTACGGCGGCAAATGTGATTGCCGCTTTGCAGAAGCCGACCTTGGTTATTGCGCACAACAAAACATTGGCGGCACAGCTCGCGCAAGAATACAAAGAATTCTTTCCGGAAAACGCCGTGCATTATTTCGTGTCCTACTACGACTACTATCAGCCCGAGGCGTATATGCCGATTACCGACACCTATATTGAAAAGGAGGCGCAGATAAATGAAGAAATTGAACGCTTGCGGCACGCGGCAACGCAGGCGCTCTTGACACGGCGCGACACGATTGTCGTCGCAAGCGTTTCCTGTATTTACGGATTGGGAAGCCCGGAGGAATATGAAAAGGTAAATATTAAATTGGAAAAAGGGCAGGCGATTTCTCGCAGTGAAATACTGCGCGCGCTTATCGGCGTGCATTATGAGCGCACGACCGCCGACTTGTCGCCCGGGCAATGCCGCGCGCTTGGGAATGTGGTGGAAGTTATCCCGCAAAGCGAACGGGAAATGTATCGGATAGAAATTAAAGACGAACGGATTGAACGAATACAGAAAATCAACCCCGTGTCCCGCCGGCTTTTGGAGGAAACGGACGCGCTTTTTATCTTTCCCGCGAAACATTTCATCACGCCCGCGGAAGACCGCGCGCGGGCGGTTGCAACGATCAAGTTGGAATTGGCGGAACAACTAAAGAAATTTGAGAAAGAAAAGAAATTGCTTGAAGCAGAGCGGCTTAAACGCCGTACGCGCTACGACCTTGCGATGATACAAGAGGTCGGATACTGCAACGGTATTGAAAATTATTCGCGACATTTCTCTGGCAAGCTCCCCGGTGAAGCGCCGGACACGCTTCTCTCGTATTTCAAAAAACAGGGTGAATTCTTGACGATTATTGATGAATCGCACGTGACGGTGCCGCAAATTCGTGGAATGTATGCCGGCGACAAAGCGCGTAAAGAGACGCTCGTGGAACACGGCTTCCGCCTGCCTTCCGCGAAAGACAACCGACCCCTCCAATTTGCCGAGTTTGAAGCGCGGGTCGGGCAGGCGCTCTTTACTTCCGCAACGCCGGGGGCATATGAAGCGGAGAAGAGTGGAAAGGAAGTGGTGGAGCAAGTGATTCGCCCAACAGGTCTTATTGACCCAGAAATCGTGGTGCGACCAGTAAGTGAATCAAGAAACACCACCACCCCGTCTCCCTTCGGGAGACACCCCTCCTCAACTGAGGAAGGGAGGAAGACATACAAGGGTCAAATTACCGACTTTATAGGAGAAGCCGAGGCGGCGATACAAAAAGGCGGGCGGGTGATTGCGACAACGCTCACGAAAAAGATGGCGGAGGATTTGACCGGATTTCTGAAAGAAAAAGGAATGAAAGCGGAATATCTGCACAGCGATATTGAAACGCTCCCGCGTATCCAGATTTTGGCAGATTTTCGAAAGGGCGTTTTTGATTGCATTGTCGGCGTTAATCTTTTGCGCGAAGGGTTGGACTTGCCCGAAGTGTCGCTCATCGGCATTCTGGACACGGACCGTGAAGGATTTTTGCGCTCGGAAACCTCGCTCATTCAGATTATCGGGCGCGCGGCGCGCAATGTGGCGGGGCGGGTAATTTTATACGCCGATACGGTAACCGGATCAATGGAACGAGCGATGGGCGAGACGAACCGGCGACGGGCGATTCAAATGGCGTACAACAAGAAACACAACATTACGCCGAAGACGATTGTGAAAAAGGTGCATGAAATGGCGGAGTCGCTCGGGCTTGAGCACAAGCAAGCGGTTGCCTCGCTCGTCGCGCTTGACCGCGAGGCGCTCAAGCGCGTTCCGCGCGCAAAGCTTTTGAAAGAGAAAAAATCGCAAATGAACGCGGCGGTAAAGATATTGGACTTTGAATCCGCCGCGCTCTTGCGTGATGAGATTCGCGCGTTAGAAGATATTTAGCTTTTTTCTTTCTTGATTGACATCCGATGTCAATCAAAGAGTGCGTTTATGCACAATGGCGTTATAACCCGTGCGTTCTTTTTTGTTATACTACTGCTTATTCGCTAGATTATTTATTTTTATGTCTATCAAAGCAGGCGTTGGACTCGCGGAAGGGGAGGATTCGTACGCGGTGGGAGCAAACGCGGCGCAGGATGCGTTGGATAAACTGGGCACCTCCGACCCTAATGCGGTGATGGTGTTTTCTTCCGTTCGGTATGAACAAGATAAAATGCTTGCCGGAGTGCGCTCTGTTTCAAAGAGCGCGCTTTTGGTCGGTTGTTCTACGGCAGGGGAAATTACGACTGACGGTCCGGCGAAGCGGCACTCGGTCGCCGTGATGATGTTTAAAACCGATGATATCAAATGGTACGCTGGGGTAGGCGAAGATATTGCAAAGAGCGCGCGCGCCGCAGGCGCGCGCGCGGCGGAGGCGGTCGCCGCGCAAGCGCCCGGCAAAAAACTGGACGCTTTTATGATGCTTCCCGATGTGCTCGTGGGGAACGGCGCCGACATTGTGCGCGGCGTTTTGGATGCACTCGGACCACACTTTCCGGTTGTTGGCGGCGCCGCGGGAGACGATTTTGAATTTAAGAAGACCTTTCAATATCTCAACGAAAAAGTGTATTCAGGCGCTGTCATCGGACTCGGGTTGCAGGGCTCCTTTAAAATGGGCATTGGCGTCAAGCACGGTTGGATTCCAGTCGGCGCGCCGAAAAAAGTGACGAAATCAAAGGGCGCGGTGCTTCACGAATTGGATGGAAAACCAGCGATTCAGATTTATGAAGATTATTTCGGCGCGGAGCGCGCCAAAGAACTCAAAACCGAAGCACTCGCAAAGCTCGCGATTACCTACCCACTCGGTATGCAGGTGGAAGGAAGCGACGAATTACTCATCCGCGACCCCATCACCGTTGATGAAAAAGGATCCATTACCTGCGCTGCGGAAATTCCGGAAGGAGCGGAAATTCGCTTAATGATCGGAAGTCGCGAGGAAGCGGTGAAAGTTGCAAAGCAGGCGGCGGAACATGCGATGCAGGAGATTGACGGTGCCACGCCGAAAGCCGTTATCATTTTCAACTGTATTGCGCGCAACAAGCTCTTCGGAGAACGAAGCGGCGAGGAAATTGATGCTATTCAAGAAGTGGCGGGAAGAAATACGCCGCTTATCGGGTTTTACACCTATGGAGAGCAGGCGCCACTCGGCGGAGAAGTGCGCAATATCAACAAATGCAATCCCGCGTTCCATAACGAAACGGTGGTTATATGCGTACTCGCCGACTAAGAAGTATGCTCAAAAGTCGCCATACAACTCTTCGGGTACTCACTCTTTTTTCGTTGCCGTTTATTGTATTCGGAGCAACGATTGTCGCTGTTTCTTTTTTACACATACGGGAAATGGAATCAGTGATGGGAATGTCGGCATCGGTAGGCGAATACGGTTTTGATGCCGGAATCATTATTAGCGCATTCGTCGTTTGTCTGTTACTTGAGCTCTTTATTTTCTTTCGCGCTACGCGTGCCTATACCGCTAAAACCGATGCTTTGTTTCGGCTCAATATGGAGCAAGAGCGCGGCGCGCGTCTTTTGGTGCGGCGCGATTTGGAATTGACAAGCGCGAACGACCGATTGCGGAAGTTGGATGAAGCGAAATCGGGCTTTATTACCGTCGTCGCGCACCAGTTGCGTACGCCGCTTTCCGGAATCAAGTGGACAATGAACCTTCTGATTAACGGCGATGTAGGAACGGTGCCTACGCCGCAAAAAACGCTCTTGATGAAAGCGTACGAATCCAACGAGCGGATGATCGGGCTCGTGAACGATATGTTGGACGCCGACCGCATTGATTCGGGCAAAATGCGCTATGCGCCGGTACCTATTCAGCTTGCGGATATTGCGGACAGCGTGCTTTTTGAATTGGTATCGCAAGCAAACGCGAAGGGGATTACCATTCGTTTCGCGCCGCCTTCCGGAGCGCCGAAGGTGCATGCCGACAAGGATAAGATGCGCGCCGTATTCCAAAATCTTTTGGACAACGCCATCAAATATTCCCGCCCGCACGGGACGATTGAAGTGGGGATGGCGCCTGAAGCCGGTACGATAGTGCGCGTGTGGATAAAAGATGATGGTATCGGCGTTCCGAAAGAACAGCAGCACCGTATTTTTGAACGGTTCTTCCGTGCAAAAAATGCCGTGAAGGCGGAAACTGACGGATCTGGGCTCGGACTTTTCATTGTCAAGAGTATTGTGGAGAAGCACGGCGGGCGCATTTGGTTTGAAAGCGTAGAAGGGCAAGGCACTACTTTTTATTTTACCGTTCCTGTCATATAATAATGCTATGAAAAAAATTTTAATCATTGAAGACGATTCGTTTCTCGGCGGCGTGCTTCTGCAAAAGCTTACCGTCGCCGAGTACGACACACGGCTTGCGGAAGACGGCGTTACCGGTCTTGCCGAGATTCGGAAATGGAAACCCGATTTGGTCCTTTTGGATATTATCTTGCCCAAGATGAACGGGTACGAAATTCTTGAAGAAAAGTTCAAGGATAAAAAGATTGCAAACATTCCCGTCATCGTTATTTCAAATTCCGGCCAGCCGGTGGAAATCAATCGCGCGCTTGCGCTCGGCGTGAAAGATTATTTGGTGAAAGCGCAGTTTGACCCCGAGGAAGTGATGACGAAGGTACGAATGCAGTTGGGAAAAGGGAATGCGCCAGTGCTGTCGGTTGGCGACAACATTCCTCGTCCTGTTACGGATGCGCTCAAAGAAAAGAAAGTGTTGTGGGTAGAGGACGATTCGTTTCTTTCCGACCTCGTCTCGCGCAAGCTCTCGGCGCAAGGGTGCACCCTTGCGCATGCGACCGACGGCGAGGAAGCGCTCGCGCTCGCAGATGCCGATAATCCTGATGTCATTCTTTTGGATATCCTGCTTCCCGGCGTTGACGGATATGAAGTGCTGAAGCGGCTCAAAGAAAATCAAAAAACAAAATCCATTCCCGTTATCCTTCTTTCCAACCTAGGTCAACGCGATGAAGTGGAGAAGGGAAAAACACTCGGCGCCGCGCGCTTTCTTATTAAAGCAACGGTTACGCTCGACGAAATCGTCGGAGAGATAAAAGATGTGCTTGGTGGGGCGAGTAAATAAAAGCCGTTCACTCTTTTACCGTACGGTTTTGCGAACAATAGGGCCTTCATCAGTATCGCTAATGTCAAAGCCCGCTTTTTGGATTTGCGTGCGGAGTTCGTCGGATTTTTTGAAGTCCTTGTTTCGGCGCGCGTCTTCGCGCGCGCCGGCGAGCTCCTTGATTTCTTCGGGAATGTTTTTTGATTCTTCCAGAAGTTTCTGCGCCTGATTTTCTATATCAAGCCCGAGAATGCGGTCAGCATCTAGAATTGCATTCCGGTTTTTTTCTTTCACTAATTCCCAAAGATGCGCGAGGAGCGCCGGAGTATTTAAGTCATCATTAATTATATCTATCTGCGCTGTCTCTCCATTTTCCACACCCATTTTTGAAAATGCGTGCAAGAGTTTAAAGTATGCGGTCTGCGCGCCAAGGAGCGCGTCCCAACTGAATTGAAGCGGCGAGCGATAGTGCGTTTGCAAAAGATAATATCGGTAGGCGAGCGGATGGATATTTCTTTCCGAGAACGTGCGCAATGTTAAGAAGTTTTCTTCCGATTTAGACATCTTTTTTCCACTCGGAACATTCATAAATTCGCTATGCATCCAATAATTCGCAAGCGGTGTGCCGTACGCCGCCTCGCTTTGCGCAATCTCGTTTTGGTGATGTGTTGGAATATGGTCAATGCCTCCGGTGTGAATATCAAAGGGTTGTCCCAAGTATTTTCGGGACATCGCAGAGCACTCTATGTGCCAGCCGGGAAAGCCGCGGCCCAGAGAGCTTTCCCAACCGATAGGGCCATTTGAAAACTTCCACAACGCAAAATCGCGCGGGTTGTGTTTTTCATTGTTCGTTGCAATTCGCGCGTTTTCTTTTTCCGTACGCCCAAGTTTAAATCCGCCACGCGTTCCGTATTCCGGAAATTTATTTGTGTCAAAATAAATCCCATCGCCTGTTTTGTATGCGATACCTTTTTCTAAAAGAACCTGAATGAGCTCCGTATCTTCTTTGAGGTGCTTACTTGCGCGCGGCATCTCGTGCGGAAGTTTTATATTGAGCGCCCGCAAGTCCTCTACAAACGCTTTTGCATAAAACTCTCCGAGTTCGCTCATTGCTTCAAGCGTAAAGGGCTTTCCTTCGCGCCGGAGACCCTTCGCCATTTTATCCTCGCTTTCGTCAGAAGTGGGCTCGCCGACATCAGTGATGTTCAACACTTGCTTCACTTTATAACCATAGTATTCAAGCGTTCGACGCAGAATGTCTGCGAACACATACGCGCGCAAGTTTCCTATGTGTGCATAGTTGTAGACCGTAGGTCCGCAGTGGTAAAGACGAGCTTCGCCTGCGCGAATCGGCTTGAATATTTCTTTGGCGCGCGTAAGCGTATTAAATAATTTTAGAACCATTTCTTTGTTTTTGCAATGAGCAGAAGTAGTGCAGTTAGTCCGACAGACATTCCGGCAATGATAAGCCAATCATCTGATCTACCGACGATCGGAGTACTGATCGTGCTCATTTGGAAAAAGTTGGTAATGATGGAGGCAGGAAGCGTTAGAAATGCTACGACGGCAATCACGCGCATCGTGGCGGTCTCGCGCGCGTTTATGAGAGAATTATTGCTTTCGCGCAATTCCGACAAAAGGTCAAGGTTGCGTTCTACTGCAAACTCAAGCCGCGTTACTTCACTCCCCAAATGCCGCGTTGCCTGGGCACTTTCCGCGCCGAACGCGGCACTTACGGCACGGCTAAACGATTCCAAGATGTCTTTATGGAAACTTATTGCGCGCTTGATGTCCAACAATTCCCGCCCAACCTCTGATAATGGCGAGACCATCTCACGTTCCTTGCCTAGGAAGATGTCGCGTTCAATATCGGTAAGCCGCCGCGAATTGTCCGTTACATCTCCAAACAAACTCTCGTAGAGTTTTTTAACGGTTCCGGCAAAGAGCGCTGGACCGCTTGAATGGGCACCAGAATGAGCTTTGATAAGCGCAGCCGTATCCGCGTGTTTCAAAAGCTGGTAGAGCGCGTCGTTGTGCCGATAGCGCGCGGTTAGGAAGAAGCGACGCGCTACGATAAAATCAATCTCATCTTCCGTATCTTCGGTTTTTTCTTTTTTTCGGCGCGGAATAGGGAAGTGCAGTGTTATATGAATCGTCTCGCCGTGCTTGTCCGCGCGCGGTTTCCATGTGGGTCGCGTGAGTTCTTCTCCTATTGCCTGCGGTAGATTAAACTCGTCAATGAGCGCGCGAATTTCGCCCGCAGTCGGATTCTCCGCATCCACCCAAAGTATTCCCTGCCATTCTCGCCGCGTTGTCATAGGAAATAGTATAGCATATGGTATATATAAGGAATGGTGCGAATTGAGAAATGGGGAGAACGAGCCGGTTCGTATGCGATGTCGGCGGGCGTCATTGCCTCGGCGTTTGTGTTTTTCTATTGGTATGTTTTTGCCTCTTCATTTGAAAATGCGCTATGGCGCGCGCTTGCCGTGCTTGTTGTTTCGTATCCTTTTATACTCAAACACGCCGTACCGGCGGTTTTTACAAACGGCATCGCGCGCGCCGCGCGCACAGGAGTCATTTTTACAAATATCGCATCTTTAGAAAATGCGGCTCGAGCAACCGTGGTGGTGTTTACTAAAACAGGCACGCTCACCGTCGGCGCTCCGCAGATTATCGATTTCGTGGTGTTTGACGACACGCTCCCGCTGGTAGAAGCGCTTCACCTCGCCGCATCGCTTGAAAGTAAAAGCGCGCACCCGCTCGCCCGCGCGATTGTTGAAAAAGGCAAAACGCTCCCGCGCGGGCTTGCGACTCCATTTGAATACAAAGAGGTGGCGGGAATGGGTGTGTCGGGGGTTGTCAATAGAAAGCATATTGAAATAGGCAACCTGTCTTTTCTTGAAGGGCTTGCCCAAACCGTTCACGGGCAAGATGTCGGCGCCGGACGGTTTCAGCATGAGGGAAAGACCGTGGTGTTTATGTTTGTGGAGAAAAAACTTGCCGCCCTTATTGCGTTCAGCGATGCGCTCCGGCCGTTTGCGAAAGAAGCGGTTGCGGCGCTTATAGAACGGGGGAAAAAAATAATACTCCTCACGAACGACAACAGAACGACGGCGGAAGTTATCGCGCGCCCGCTCGGCATTACTGAAATCCGCAAAGATATGCGCGGCATAGAAACCACAGTGCGTCCCGTTGCGCTCGTTGAGAATGGAAACATACGAGTGGATTCACACAAAATTACCTATCCGCGCGATGCTCTACAAAGCGTGGCATTTGCGTTTGCGAACAGCAAAAAGACCGTTCGTATCGCGACTGTATGTATCTTTTTGCAATTTTTATTTTACGCGCTCGCACTTCCGCTTATCGCCGCCATGCCGCTTTGACACCATTCGTTTGGTCAATCGCTTAAACAACATCACACTTACAAACTGGAGTTTGTAAGTGTGTTGGAATGAACTTTGTTTTCGCTTGCAAAATCTATGTGTGAGTATATGATATATGAAGATGTGAAAGGAGTTTCTATGAACGCGAATGAAGTAGATGTTGGAGATGAAGTTGTTATTAGCAGGGGCGATTGGGCAGGTCAAACTGGAAAAGTGTCGGGGAAATATCAGTTTCCTCCCGATGGCGATAATCCGCCAAAGTCGCTCTTGACAATATACTTGGTAAATTTTGGCCGCACGATCCAAAAAAACAATCTGGATGTTGAGAAAATTGCCCACGCTCCTTAAAACCGCCCGCGCACAAAGCGCCGGCGGTTTTCTTAATATCCGCAGAGCCAAAAATATGCTATATTTTGTAGGTTATTGTCGGTATAAAATGAAATATGAAAATATGACAAATCCATTTACCATTCGCGATTTACCAAAGGAAGAACGGCCGCGCGAGCGATTGGTGAAGTTTGGCGAGCAAGCACTCTCCGCGCAAGAATTATTGCAAGTTATTTTGGGTCGCGGTGTTGCAGGCGAATCGGTCTCCGTTATGGCACAGAAACTATTGTCGCAGTTCGGCAGTTTGCAAAAATTAGCAGAAGCAAGCGTTGAGGAGTTATCTTCAATCAAAGGAATAGGATTAGCTAAAGCAACACAAATAAAGGCAGTCTTTGAAGTCGGGCGCAGAGTTTCTACACACACAGTACCCTATAAGAGCAAAGAATTAACTGACCCTAAAAAGGTGTATGCGTTAGTGAAGAGCAAACTCGCAGATTACCGCAAAGAACATTTTTACATCATTCCGTTAAACAGCAGAAACTGCTCTATTACGGAGGTCTCCATCGGTTCACTCAATGCAAGCGTTGTGCATCCGCGCGAAGTATTCGCAGAAGCCATCAAGCACAGCGCCGCGGCCGTGATATTCGCCCACAACCACCCTTCCGGCGATACTGAACCGTCAGAGGAGGATATAGAAACCACCAAACGACTTGTGGAAGCGGGAAAGATTATAGGAATAGAAGTGCTTGACCATATTATCGTAGCGGGAAACAAGTTTTTGAGTTTTAAGGAGAAAGGATTGCTTTAATCTGTGTGTACG
>CAYORD010000019.1:0-485 GCA_964406265.1 uncultured Candidatus Saccharibacteria bacterium
TCCTGCCCTTAACCTAAGGGGAGGTGCCGAGTCCGCGAGGCGGAGGGGTGGTTTTGTCGCTGAAGTTCCACCCCCTCCCCCCGACTGCTGTCGGGGCACTCCCCCTTATCATAAGGGGGAGATGAAGACAACTATTCCAGTTAGTTGCTATCGCGTTTAATTGGAATAGTTAATAAAGCGGGAAATAAAAAAACAAACAAACAAAGAAAAACCCGCGACCATATTTCAGATCGCGGGACAGAGGAGTTGCTAGGCAGGCGGTAAATTTTCATCAAGTACCCACCCATCTTTTTCGAACTTTGCACGAAGTGAAGTAACCTCATTCACTTTGAAATTCTCCCATGACGATGAATGGTACCCGTTGCGTTTTTCGAATCCGCTTTGATATTCGTTCTCACTCCAGATGGCATAGAATTCAACCGAGCCCTTACCATCTTCAAGCCAGCCAGTTTCTTTAATTCGGTAGTCGTTAAATCCTTCTGTTG
>CAYORD010000019.1:557-9655 GCA_964406265.1 uncultured Candidatus Saccharibacteria bacterium
AATACTTATCGCCGACTTGGGGTCGGCACGGCAAATCAATATTTTTTGTGAAGAAGTAGGATTCGTCTCCGCTAAAGTTGACAAGATTAGATTCTTCGTATTTCTCTTTTGTTTTTGATTCATTGGTGTCATTAATAAACCGACAAACAAAAATCATTTTAACAATCATATAATCTTTTAGTGTATTGTTTTGGGACACCGGCTTCCTTTCGAGAGCCAACCCATTCCTTAAGTTATTCAAGGAACTCCGTTAATATCCTAGCACAACACACATAATTCGTCAAGGTCTTACATAACCTCCACCACCTTGCGGACGACCATGCGGCCGTCGTAGCGCGTTTTGCGTTTGTCTTTGTATGCGACCACTCCGTCTTTCAGCGCAAAAATCGTATGGTCTTTGCCCATACCGGTATTGCGTCCCGCAATTATTTTTGAGCCGCGCTGGCGTACGATGATGTTTCCGATACGCGCCGCTTCACCCCCGTAGAGCTTCGTGCCCAAAAATTGTGGGTTTCGTTTCGTTAAGTTTTTCGCCGAACCGCCGGCTTTTTTATGCGCCATAAAATTATGTTACGATAACGCTATGAATATACAGGAATTGAAAGAAAAAATCAACTCCCGCGATGTGTTCTTTTCCGCGGTGGTCGTGTTGGTCGGCTTTGCTTCGTTTGGGCTTGGGCGGCTTTCTAAGCTGGAAACTGCGCGCGAACCGGTGCGTATTGAGAATGCGATGACGCAAACGGCTGGCATTGCCGCAAGCCCAGCTCCGCTCGCGCTTGGCGGACAGCTTGTTGCGTCAAAAACCGGAAGTAAATACCATTATCCGTGGTGCGCGGGCGCTTCGCAGATTTCGGAGAAAAATAAACGCTGGTTCGTTTCGGTTGAAGAAGCGCGAAAAGCGGGATATACTCCTGCAAGCAATTGCAGAGGACTTAAATGAAAAACACTATCCATCTTTTTGGCTGGCTTTTTGTTACCGCCGGAATACTCGGACTCTTTCTTCCTTTCGTGCAGGGCATTGTGCTGATTGCGCTCGGTATCGCCTGCCTATCGTTTAAGTCGCCGCATACTCAAAGAAAAATTGAATTCTTCCAAAAGATACTAAAGCATTACTGGCCTGCCGGAGAAAAACTTCTTGCCGTTTTAGAGCAAAAATGCGAAACTGTGCTTGCGCGCATAAAATGTTGGCGTAAGGGAAAGTAAGAACGGGGTATAGTATAACGGCAGTATTTACGCTTCGGGTGCGTAAGGTCTGGGTTCAATTCCCAGTACCCCGATTTAGATGTGTTTTAAAATAACGCAATCCAAAGCACGCCGGCAAAAATAACAGCGCACATAAATGCGGAGGCAAGACACCAGGTGCACCATTCTTTGAGCGCAAACATTTGCACGCCGGTGAGGTAAAGCGAAAAAAGAACTGCACTCGCGGATGCCGCCAATACCAAGAGCAAGAAAATGGGAGACAAGAGCGTTGGAGCGAAATAAAAAAAAGCATAACTTACCGCAACGAGCGCGTAGTAAACCATACCTCCGATTTCCACGGGAACACCCATAACGCGCGAGTATTTGCTTCGCACAACCGCGTCGCAGTCAAAACCGATTGGACACAGAAACTCTTCCTCCGCCTGTTTTTTACGATGAATGTGCAATGCAATAAAAAACCCGGCGCATGCCGCCGTAATAATAAAAAAGTATGGAATTGGGTTCATACTCTATTGGTGCCTGCGTGACACTTTTTTACCGGCGCGCTTCGCGTGTTTGCGCTTCGCATGTTTTTTTCGTTTGTTCATATTGGTAGTATAGCAGATATTACATTAAGTAAACCACTCCTTAAATCTTTTAGGCCATCCGATAATGAGAAGCAACGCAAGCGGAGCACCCCAATTTGCCCATCGTTCCACAAAGTCCCAAACCGGTAAGCCGACGATTGGGCGCAGAAGCGCAGTCCAGAGCCCCCACAGCGCCATCCACAGCAGTGCAAGGCGTACCGGTTTAACGAGAACAAGAATCGCAAGGGCGATATCCATGATACCTATAAAAAATAACAATTGGGTCGCCGTATCCGGATTAGATACGCCGAACTGCGCAAACCAACCAACCCAATCTTTTTTACCTTGTATGGCGAATACGCCGTGACCAATAAACTCTCCTGCGACGGAAATTCGCAAGACCCACTCAACAAGTTTTGTATTCATAATTTTTGCTTTTTTAATAATACAGCATTAAACGCGACAATGATTGTGCTTAACGACATAAATACAGCTGCAATTGCCGGATCCAGAATGATGTCTTTGAATGCAAGCGCTCCTGCCGCAATTGGCATTGCAATCACATTATACCCCGTTGCCCAGAAAAGATTCTGTATCATTTTACGATATGTCAGTTGCGATAATTTTATAATCTTTGGAATATCGCGCGGGTCGTTTTTTATCAGAATGATTCCCGCAGATTCTATTGCGACATTTGTGCCGGCGCCGATGGCGATGCCGACATCGGCAGCCGCGAGCGCGGGCGCATCATTCACGCCGTCTCCGACCATGACGACTTTCAATCCGCGCTCTTGAAGCGCGCGCACCTTTTTAACTTTATCTTCCGGCAACACCCGCGCAAAATATTCATTGATGCCAAGTTCTTCGGCAACACGCTTTGCCACCTTTTCTGAATCGCCGGTAATCATTGCCGAGCGAATACCGAGCCGCGTTAGTGCTTGTATGGCCTCTTTAGATTCTCCGCGTATTCGGTCAGAGACCGTTATTTCCCCGACCGTATTTCCATTCACCTCCACGACAATTGCGTCTCCGCCCCGTTGTCCCACAAAAACTTTTTCCGCGCCGACTTCCGCATACACCCCCTTTCCCGGCACACGCTTGAAATTCTTTATTGGTTGAAGCGCGAGATGCCGCACTTCGGCTTCTGCCACAATCGCTTTGGCGATTGGATGTTCCGAGTGTTTATCAACGGCGGCGGCAATGGCAAGTATTTCATTCGAACTTACTTGCATGACTGCAAAGTTTGCTTCAGTTAATGTTCCTGTTTTGTCAAACAGTATCACATCAACAGAACGCGCCGCTTCGAGCGCAAGCCGCTGTTTTACCAGGAAACCGTTTTGCGCGGCGCGCGTTGTTGAAATTGAGGCAACCAGCGGCACGGCAAGACCAAGCGCATGCGGACACGCTATGACGAGCACCGCAACGAATCGCGCCATCGCAAAAGCGGCATCTGCACCGACAAGAAGCCATGCAAGTAAGGTGACTATACTCCCGCCAGTGGCGACGAGCGTTAAGTAGAACGCCGCGCGATCAGATAGGATTTGAAGCCGTGATTTTGATGCCTGCGCTTCGGCAACTAAGCGTATCACGCCGGCAAGAAATGTTTTCTCGCCGATATGCGAGATTTGTACGGTAAGCGCCCCGTCGCCATTGATGGTGCCCGCAATCACCGCATCGCCTTGCTTTTTGGCAACCGGTTTTGATTCTCCGGTAATCATTGCTTCATTAACATCGGAGTCGCCATCGGTAATGAAGCCGTCTGCGGGCACTTTTGTTCCGGGTCTTACCAATACCATGTCATTTTCTCGCAATTCAGGCAGAGGAATAATCGCTGTTTTTCCGTTGCGGATAACTTCTGCGTTATCAGGAAGCAGTTTTGATAGTTCTTTAAGTGCGCCCTGCGCTCCGGAGACCGCGCGCATCTCAAGCCAATGGCCCAGAAGCATAATGGTAATCAGCGTAGTCAGTTCCCAGAACAGCGCTTCTGCGCCGGCCAATACGGCGTAGATACTCCAGAGGTATGCCGCTCCAATGGCAATTCCGATAAGAGTCATCATGCCGGGCAATCTGCCTTTGATCTCTCGCCACGCACCGGCAAGGAAAACGGAGCCGCCGTAGAAAAAAACAATAGAACCGAGCACTAGTGGAAGATACACGGAACCTTCAAATTGTGGAGGAGACCACCCAAAGATCTCTTTTATAATATCCGCATACAGTACAACCGGTATGGTAAGTACCAAACTAATCCAGAATTTTCTTAAGAACATGATGGTACTATGGCCAGCATGTTTATCATGCGTACTATGATCCATGTCCGCCTTATGCTTTTTTGTAGGCACTAGGTTCATTCCGCATTCAGGACACATTCCTGATATTTCTTGCTGTATTTCCGGATGCATCGGACAAGTGTATGTTTTCAGTGAATGATGATGTTCCATATTTTTTATATCTTTATTATATCCCGCATCCGCTTTACTGGCGCGGAGCCGCTACCGGCGTTCCCGTATCAACGCCGCACCCGCCACTATCGCCGCGCACTGCTGGCTTCGCAACTTGCGCGGCTATTTTCTGATACCCGGACGCGCTGGAATAATGTATGCCGAGCATTTCTTGCGGACTTGCATCCTCCCATTCAACACCTTTGTTTTTCATAAATGTCGCGATAGTTAGATAGGTATCAGGAAACCAATACGAATTAACAACAAGCGCCGCTTTCCACATATCCGCTTCGCTCACACCTTGCGACGCCATGAGTTCAAGCAGTCCAAGCATTGCCATTCCGTGGTTACAGTCGGGGAAATGCGTTGAGTTGTTACAGCACGGACGATAGATGCCGCTTGATATTTTATCCACCAGTTTTTGCTGTTCCGGCGTCAATGTAAAAAACATATGGCGGCTGTAATGGTCCATCGCGTTTCCTTTTGCGAGCGTCCATCCGCCGGTTGATGCAAAGTTTCCGGCTCCGCCGTACGCCTTGTTCTGCATTTCGCCGGAGTCAAGAATCGGATTCTTGCTTGCAAGCCCGAGCGCCCAGAGCAAGTTTAAAAAGTAGCCGGAGTTTTCCCGCGTGATGGTGATCGGACCGTTATTTTGTCCGGTAAGCAGATTTTTATACTCGTCGGTAAACATCCCCCTCTGTTCATACATCGCGGTAAACTTTTCCGCATCAATCGCCCCGACGCTCGCCAGTTTTGCACCGATGTCACCCCACCTGACCGGCAGAACAACACCTTCAGCATGGATATCCACCGCTTTCGTGAATTCTTTTTGTTCCCCGCGTTCTACTTTTAGATTATTTGTGTATATCCATGCGGTGGATAAAATGATTGACGAGAGGAAGATGCTCACCGGAAGAGAATACTTATTTTGTTTTTTAGTTTCGTTTTCCATGGTTTTTTAACAACATTGCTTCATCTTTTTCTCAATGTCGCTGACGCTTTGGCTATCAGCTCCGCCCTTTTTAACAAAGAGAATATATGCGATAACGAGCAATGTAATTATTTCAATAATGACGACCTTTTTATTTAGATTGATAATAAAGTAATACGAAAACGGCATCCCGATTGCGATTGTTGTTATTTTCCACCGCAACGAATGCCGTTGATACGCAATACCGACTATGCTTCCGCCCATAAGTAGTGCTATCGGAATTGCGAGCATAGAGAGCGGTGCAACCTTCCATGCGACCAGCGCGCTCATTACAAGCCATAGTCCGCTTACTGTTGCGCATATCCGGCATATTTTGAAGCGTGTATTCATATTTTTATGCTAGAAAAATAAAATGAGGAAACCGAGCGCAATCATAGCGACACCACCCCACAGACGCATGTGTCCTGTTTCTGATTTCTTCCATTCGCTTACTTTCTCAAGCAAGGTGTTATTGCTTGCGATAAGCAAAATAACCGCAAGCGGCAGAATGAAGATCAGGTTGTAGAGCAAGAGATACCCGACTCCGCTCATATAGGTTCCTTGATCGTGCAAGAGTCCAAGCACCATTAAGTACGGTCCTCCGGTACAAGGGAATTCGCAGAGTCCCACCAGTACGCCGAGCAAGAATACGGCGGGAAGAGACGCTCTGTTCATAAGCGTCGCTATTTTTTGGTGCGCCGCTTGCGGTATGCGGAGTTTGATGGGGAATGACGGAAAGAATTCGTTGATGAGATTGATGCCGCCAAGCGCGATGAGAAGCGCCGCGCCAATTTTCGCCATAAAGTGCGGTGTGTTGAAAAGATGAAGTGCTTGTAAGATTCCGAGACCAATGAGGACATACGCGGTAAAGAGGCCGAGTATATAGACACTGCCGATTTTTAGAATGCCTCTGCGATCTTTCCCTATGGAGAATAGGAATGCAATCGTGAGAAGTAGAATTCCAAATGCGCACGGATTGATACTATCAATAAGCGCCGCAACACCTATGAGCGGTAGAAGCCAAGTTCCTTCTCCGCTCAAGTTCCAGAGCGCGGTCGTTCCTCTATTTTCCGTTTGAAGCAGTATTACCGAACCAAACAGCAGAATTGCTACGCCAACCAGCAATGCAAGTTTTTTCTTGCCGTGAGTTTTCTTTAATGGGTTCATATAGTTTTAGGGTGTAACGATAGCGGAAAAGGTAATCTCAACCGGCCGCCCCGCGCTATTTTCTATGGTAATACTGCGCGCGATTCGACCAACTCCCGCGGGACCGTGCGCCGCGGGGTCAAAGACGACCTCAATCGCAACCTCTTCATTTGGATTGATTGTTTGACCTATCCATGGAATTGCGCCGTGCCCGGGCATTCCGTATGGTCCGAATTGTTTGCCTCCAATGGTAAGTTGAGCTGTCGTGCACATACAGGAGGTGTACATTTTGTTGATCGTTATCGTTTGGTCCCCACTGTTTTTGACAGTGAATGTGCGCGCGACGGTTCCGGCACCCATTGATATCGCGCCGAAATCGTAGTTGCTTGATTCTTCTACTGTCAACGCCCCCGTGTTTGTCCCCGACACTGATGCGGAATTATTGCTATTTTCTTGCGGCCGCGCGATCCAGATAAGACTGCCGAGAACCACGAGGCCGATTGTGATGCTGATAATAGTTTTGTTCATGTGTGTTGGTTAAAGTGAATACAAAAAATCCCTTGATGAGAGGGATTGGTAGACGCACGATACAAAACCCGTTTGACAAACGGTTCTATATCGGCGTCCTAGAAACGAGACGGACTATTCTCATGAAAAGCGAGCCAGCGGGCGAGCTTTTGTTTTTGCGGAATGAAAGGAAGCGCGCCTCTTAATCTCTGCGGGTTGGAAACATGGTGCGGGTTTTGAAAAAGAAACAGTGAAAAGAATGCTAATATCGCAAAGACAAAAAACGCAAACATCAACGACAAACCGCTCATCGCGCTTGCGTCAAAAATAGCGAGAGAAAAATCTTTGAGCGCATTGATATGAAATGCCGCGGAGTCAAGCGGCTGTGCGTTGGTGGCGCGTCCTATTCCTTGTGCAATCGCCGCAAGACATCCGCCTTGAGCCATACCATGCCCGCTTTCATGGTTCATTCCAAATGCGCCAAACACGGCAATGCTTAGAATGCTCAACATAAGAAACACCGTAAATGCCGATTTCATCGGCAAAAGAATAGCATAATCTTATGCGCGTTGCAAAGTGGATAAGTGTGATATCATATGCATATGATGAATTACGGAAATGCGGGCGGGATGATGGGAGGGTGGGGAACACTCAGCGCTATCACCTGGATCGTTGTCGCCGTTGACCTCGTGCTTCTCGGCATCTGGCTTTGGAAGCAAATTCAGAAGTAGCGAGTACCTCTCTGTTTTTTATGTACGCGCACCATCCGTGCGTGTTGAATTACTATCTCAAAAGCGATATAGTAATACATAGACCAGTACAAAATATATATTTATTCCGGGATAGCTCAGCGGTAGAGCAGTCGCCTGTGAGACCTTATGTTCCAACAATCAGTGATATAATTGAGAATATGCAATCTTAGATATTCTCATGGCTGACAAAAGAACTTATCAAGATCGCCGAGAAGCTTTGATTAAAGCGGTTTCCAAAAGACGGAAAACCCTTAAGCAAATGGCGGTTGAATATAGCGGTGGTCAGTGCCTTATCTGCGGATACAAAAAGTATCAGGGGGCACTGGAGTTACACCACCTAAACCAGTCAGAAAAAAGTTTCAGCCTTGGACACAAAGGATACACTCGATCATGGCTTGCGGTTAAGCAAGAAATTGATAAGTGTGTCTTGTTGTGCGCAAATTGTCACAGAGAAGTTGAAGCGGGTATTTCGCAGCTTCCAGCCGAAAGGCGGGTTGAAAAACGAGGTGAATTGCTGGAAACCCTTTTATCGCGTACGCGCACAAAGGGCAATCAGCAGCCAAGTCCACTATAAAGCGGAAAGGTTCAGAGACTATTCTTTTTAGAAGTAGCCGATCACCCATCGGTGATGTAGGCGAAGCGCCTCGCTCCTAAGTCCAAACGGATATGGAGATGATATAGTCCACCCTTATTGGTAACAGTAAGATATGTGTAAGCGATTGGTCGCAGGTTCGATCCCTGCTCCCGGAGCCAAATGATAGAAGTTGAGAATGGTTTTATCATATGAGAATCTCTGTCAAAGCAAAACCGAGTGCGCGCGGGGAGTCAGTCGTGAAAGCGGATGACGGAAGTTTAGTGGTGTGTGTGAAAGAGCCACCGCGGGAAGGGAAGGCGAATGAAGCAATCGCCCACGCACTTGCAAAACACTTCGGCATCGCGCGGGGACAAGTGGTGCTTGCGTCCGGCTTTTCCTCTCGCCAAAAGATTTTTGAGATTTTTCAATAAAAAGGGCGACAAAATTGTTGTCGCCTCTTATGCTCTCTTACGATGACATTTTTTTTGCTTGCGATTTTACATATCGCTCTCTTTTTTCTTTCTCTGCTTCTTCAAAGTAAACTCGTAGCCGTTCCATTTGCGCGCTATGTTTTTTGGCGGTTGGTATCACATACACATTGATCCAGCATTGATTTCGAAAATTACCAAAACATTCATCGTCCTCTTTTCCGAAAATTCCCGTTGGAATAGACAGTCCACGCTCTACTTCCGTTACTACCACTTTAATTCGCACATCATTTCTATTTCCATTTTTGGTTGTAATTGGACAAGAAAAGCGAAAACAATCTCCAACTCGCGGTAGCCCAATATCATCCCATACAATGGTCTCAGTAATTTTCTTTTGCTTTATATCCCTAACAACTAGTGTGTAACTGATAATACTGTTTTGCATTTTTCCTTTCTTTGAGGTTCATTCCCAAATGTAGTAGGACACTCTTGTAAAATAGAGTGTTATGAAATA
>CAYORD010000020.1:0-9644 GCA_964406265.1 uncultured Candidatus Saccharibacteria bacterium
AAGGTTCCCCACAAAATGGGTTCTGACTTTTTCAAACAAACACCAAATCTTCGCTCTGTTCACTTTATGGTATGCTGTACATAACTTAAAAGGTGGTCAATTAAAATATGACAAATGATACTCCACAAAAAGGTTTTGCGATGCCGATGATTCTCGCACTCGTTGCTCTGGTAATAATTGTTGGGGGAATTGGATATGTTGCGACGCGTACGAAGGCGTTACCAAACACCGGAACGATACCCACCAACTCCAACACGGAGCCATATAGCAGAGAAAAAATAGGCGACAAAACAATTCTTGCCGGCACCTCGGCGCCGCTTTTGGACTTCAACAAAGAGGACTACGATGCGGCTATTGCCTCGGACAAGTTAGTGGTGCTTTACTTTTATGCCAATTGGTGTCCAATCTGTAAAAATGAAACCGCAAACGCGCTCTATCCCGCGTTTGACGAATTGACGACTGATACCGTAATCGGCATTCGCGTCAATTACAAAGACGGCAACACAGATACCGATGAAGAAAATTTGGCACGGGAGTTCGGTGTTCCTTATCAGCACACGAAAGTGTTTCTGAAAAACGGAAAGCAAATTTTGAAAGCGCCCGACGGCTGGGACAAAGCGCGCTACCTCGCTGAAATCAATAAAGCGCTTGCTCAATAATATGGAGCCCATAGAACAAACCACGCCTCTATTGAAACCGCCACGGGACTGGAGTATTTTCTTCTCAAGCGTATTCTTTGTGTTCGGTTTCTCTCTCGTGTTTTCGCTCGTCGGCGTTCTTTTGCAGACGACACTTTCAAGCATTTCCTACACCGTTCAGGAATGGCTTGGCCGAATCGGCGGTGTCATCATCATCTTTTTTGGATTTTTTCTTCTTGGACTTTTCACGCCAGAGTTTCTAAAGCGCGACCATAAAATTCTCGTCAAACGCCGCTTCCGCTCCCATTACCTGACATCGTTCGTTTTTGGAGCGGCGTTTGCCGTCGGCTGGACTCCCTGCGTTTCCGCGGCCCTTGGTGCGATTTTAGCGCTTGCAACCACGGCGGCGTCCAGCGCATTTCTTCTGCTCTTTGCCTATACGCTTGGAATTGGAATTCCATTTCTTTTGGTCGGGCTTTTTACGAATCAAGCACAGGCGTTCATCAATCGCTTGGGCAAGAAACTTCTTTATTTTCAATGTTTCTTTGGCGTTGTACTTATTGCAATGGGTGTTCTCGTTTTTACCGGAACGCTTTCTCGCGTCGCAAATCTTCAATTTCTTACCGACATTCTCCTCTCTTTGAATTTAGTAACCTCAATCGGCGGCAGCATCAGCTCACTCACGATTCTTAACTTCGGCATTTCGTTCCTTGCTGGGCTCGGTTCATTTTTGAGTCCTTGTATTTTGCCGCTCATCCCCGGCTTTCTATCATACCTTGCCTCTACCGCAGTGAAAAAAGAAGCGTCTGTATAATGTATGGAAACTACGAACACCAGCAAAATACTCGCCCTCGCAATAATCATGATTGCAGTTGTCAGTAGTATTGTGTATCTCAATTCACAAAAAGCTCCGCGCGCTGAAACCGATGAAAAAGAAGAAGTCAAAACAATTATGAACAAGAAAGAAAAATCAACTCGCTACGAGCCGGCAAAAGAAATCACGACTCCAGACGGTTTCATCAATACCGATGGAAAACCGATTACGATTGGTGAGTTTGTCGGGAAGAAAGTCGTGCTTTTAGATATCTGGACCTATTCCTGTATTAATTGTCAGCGGACAACGCCGTATTTGAACGCATGGTACGAAAAATATAAAGACAAAGGACTGGTCATTATCGGGTTGCATACGCCGGAATTTGAGTTTGAGAAGGTGTATCAAAATGTTCTTGACGCCACAAAAAGATTGGGCATTAAATATCCCGTCGTGTTAGACAATGACTACTCAACATGGAACGCCTATCAAAATCGATTTTGGCCGCGAAAATATTTAATTGATATAGACGGCTATGTGATCTATGACCATATCGGAGAGGGTGGATATGAAGAGACAGAAAAGAAAATTCAAGAAGCACTCACGGAACGGATGGCCGTCTTGGGGGAAAGCGGTACGATCAATCAATCGGTCACAAAAGAGATTCCTCAAGAAGGCGGCTCCCGAAGTCCTGAAACCTATTTTGGCTCAGCGCGCAATGACCAACAGGCGAATTTTTTGTTTCCCAATGAAAGTTGGAATATAACACCTGAATTTGCTCAAAATAGTGCTCCGAATGCTCGCATTGTCTACACATACACCGCCAAAGATGTTTTTCTGGTCGCAGAAGCAGGCACTGAAATTGTGGTTGAGGTACTTCTGGATGGGAAACCTCTCGGTATGGAAGCGGGGGCAGATATCGTAAAAACCGCAGACGGTAAGACGATCGTGAAAATAAAAGAGGCGCGCCTGTACAAAATTATTCAAGGCGTGCAATCAAAAACCCATACCATGGAATTCAAAATTCCAAAAGCGGGGCTCAAGGCATTTGCCTTCACTTTTGGCTAGAATTTTTATGAATAAACAAACCATTTTTGTTCTTGCAATCGCCGTACTATCCATCGGAGGAGTATTTTTCCTAGGTCGTTCACCAGAACAGACGGAGCAGGGGGGCCATTTCACCAATACCGCGCTCGCCGCAACATTTGAGCACTTATCTCAAGACGGCAACTCATCGTGTTCCGGCGGTTTCCAAAATTCCATAGCCACTATGCCTGATGATGCTCGGCTTGAGGGCTCATGTTGCAGTCCGATGAGCATTCATCGCTACACCGAACAAGTTGAGGGATTGCATAAGTTTAAATCTACTTCAAGCCAGAACATCGCCGAAATTCCCGACGACCCATACAATATTGAAGCAGGACTCGCAAAGCGGCTCATCTCATATTACGACACAGAACTTACGCCGGAGGAGCAAGCGGCATATGATTACGCAATGTTGAACTCTAGCGAAAAAGGTCCATGCTGTTGCAAATGCTGGCGTTGGTATGTGTATGGCGGCTTGGCGAAGTTTCTTATTCAAAACCACGATTTCACTGGCGAGCAGATTACTGAATTGTGGAATCTCTCTGACGGTTGCGGCGGCGACAACGAACACCATCATTAGAAATCATTTCACCACACATAAAACATACTTACAAACTTGAGAGTGTTGGTATGTTGTATTATACGGTTTTCCCCTCCGCGCGCTTCGCGCGGTTTCGGTCTATTTCAGTAAGATATTTTTTGCGCAGGCGCACGCTTTTGGGCGTAATTTCTAGGTATTCGTCTTCCGCCATCACTTCCAGCCCCCGCTCAATCGTAAGTTCGTACGCGGGCACGAGGTCTATCGCTTCGTCGGTGCCGGACGCGCGGACATTCGTCAGTTGTTTGCCTTTCGTTGGGTTCACTTTCATTTCTTCGCCCTTTGAAGTATTGCCGATAACCATTCCCTCGTACACTTCCGTCCCTGGGCCGATGTAAAGCACGCCGCGCTCTTGGAACCCCCACAGCGCGTAGCCGAGCGCTTTGCCGGTTGCCATAGAAATCATTGAGCCGACTGCGCGTTTGGAAATTTCACCCGCATACGGCCTGAAGCCAACAACGCGCGAAGACATAATGCCTTCGCCGCGCGTATCTATCACAAACTGGTTGCGGTAGCCCAAGAGCCCGCGCGTCGGGCCCTCAAGCATCAAGCGCACCGCACCCGCGTGCTCGCGCACATCTTTCAAAATAAACGCGCGGCGCCCGAGCTTTTCAATCACCACCCCTTGATACGCAAGCGGCGTGTCTACAATTACTTGTTCAAATGGTTCCATCTTCACACCGTTTTCCTCACGAATGATGACTTGCGGTTGCGACACCTGCACTTCGTAGCCGGCGCGGCGCATATTTTCTAGAAGAATCGCAATGTGAAGCTCGCCGCGCCCGAGCACTTTGAAATATTCGTTTGAGGAAAAATCCACTTTGAGCCCGACATTCACTTCCAGCTCGCGCTCCAAATAGTCGCGTATCTGGCGCGAGGTTACAAATTTCCCGTCGCGTCCGCCCATGGGCGAATTGTTGACGAGAAACTGAAGTTCGATCGTCGGCTCATCTATGGAAATGGTCGGGAGCACCTCCGCATCCTTCTCGGCAGATACGGTCTCGCCGATTTCAATGTCGGTGAGCCCCGCGACGAGCGCGATATCTCCGGCGTACACTTCCGCCGTTTCACTTTTTTCCATCCCGTTCCAGGTAAAAAGCTTAATGATTTTTCCCGCGCGCGTTTCGCCTTTTTGATTTTTGATAAAAACATTCATTCCGGGTTTAACAACACCTTCATACACCCGCACAACTGCCATTCTGCCGAGGAAGTTGTCGTAGGCGAGGTTGAAGGGCTGAAGGCGAAGCGGCTTCGCCGCACGTTCCGGCAAAGAGGCATTCGGGATATGTTCAAGTATCGTATCCAAGAGCGGTGTCAGGTCTTTTGATTCATCGATCAATTTCTTTTTCGCCACTCCTTCGCGGCCGATGGCGTATACGATAGGGAAGTTTGCCTGTGCGTCCGAAGCGCCCAGTTCAAAAAAGAGTTCAAGCACCTGCTCGTGCGTGCGCTCGGGGTCTGCCGCTGTTTTGTCTATTTTATTTATCACCACAATCGGTTTTAACCCCAACTCCAGCGATTTCTTAAGCACGAATCGCGTCTGCGGCATCGGGCCTTCTTGCGCATCTACCACTAGAAGCACCGAGTCGATGGAGCGGAGCACGCGCTCTACCTCGCTTCCGAAATCCGCGTGCCCGGGCGTGTCCACGATATTTATTTTTCCGCCTTTGTAGGGGATGGAAGTATTTTTCGCGTAAATCGTAATGCCGCGCTCCTGCTCAAGCGCATTTGAATCCATAGACGCGCCGGCTTTCCCGACGCCCGACTGCGCGAGGAGCGCGTCGGTGAGTGTCGTCTTGCCGTGGTCTACATGGGCGATAATGGCGATGTTTCTGATTTCCATATATATACAAACGAAAATGGCCCCGCGGCCACGATTTCGCTTTCATAATACGATAAAATACCAAAAAGCGCAAATTGTATTATCTTCATTACACTACAGAAACAACACTCTCACAAACTTGAGATTATAAGGGAGTGCTTTATAATAAAAAGATGGAAAGTTACAAAGAAAAAACAAAAACCGCTAAACAAATGGAGCGGCATCTCAAAGGTATGGCTAATCATTATCGCATTGAAATTTTACTTCTCATTGCCGAGCAAGAAGGCGTTACGCTTGAGCAAATCGTAAAAGCGATTGGTGCGAACGAAAAAACACTCGGAGAGCATACGCGGCGATTGTTGAATGCCGGCTTAGTCAATAAAAAATATCGCGGTAAATTCGTGGAGCACACATTGTCACCTTATGGCAAAACTGTTGTCCATTTTCTGAAAACATTTAGACACATATAAAACATCCCTACAAACTTGAGAATGTAGGGGTGTTGTGGTTGGAGGGCGAATAAAAGTGTTTTATGTTATCCACATTTTATTGACAGCTTATGCACACGGCGCCATTTGATGAACCGCGTTAATTTGTTAAAATAATTTTTTCTACTGTTCTTTGATTTGGCGTGGCGGAATAATCGGTAGGCAAGCCGATAACGCAAAGGCGAAAGCAAAAAGGAGCGAGTAGCCTGGTTTAAGCGAAATACTTGCAAAAAGTATTGCCGAAGTGTGCGTCTAAAAAACTGAAAGACGCATACCGCACTAAACATTAGGAATGGTAATCAGCTGAATGCTGTTTCTGGTGGCGGTATTTGAGCAACGAGCCCTACGCGGGGGCAAGCTCCGTTTTTCCAGAGTGGGCTTTGGAGAGATGCAAAAATAAAAGCTGATTCTGCGTCGCTTAATGGAAGGAAACTTTACTTCCCGCCAAATCAAAGAACAGCTTCGCAAAAAGTAAGAGCACATCAGTATGTGTTGCAATAAACATCCTCACACTCTCAAGTTTGTAAGGATGTTTATTGTATGGTGTAGTGAATGAATAGAATGAATGAGTTTGCTGGTGATAGATGAAGCGCCGGAATAGTGACAAGTCATTGTTTGTTCTTATTATTATGATAAAGATGCTAGAATTGTAGTATGAAAAAACAAAATGGGAAGAAATTGAAGGTTGGAGTGATTCTCGGAAGCACGAGGCAAGGGCGTTTCGGCGAACAGCCCGCGCGATGGATTGTAACCGAAGCGAATAATCGCAAAGAGTTTGATGCGGAGCTTTTGGACTTGCGCAATTATCCGCTCTCGTTTTTTGACCAGCCCTCATCGCCATTTATGAGCGGCACCGATTACAAAAATCCAGCGGTGAAAAAGTGGGCGGAGAAAATAAAAGAAAAAGACGCGTTTATTATTTGTTCGCCAGAATACAATCACGGGTATCCGGCCGTGTTGAAAAATGCATTGGATTACGCGTATTCGGAATGGAATAATAAACCCGTCGGGTTTGTAAGTTGGGGTAGCGTCGGCGGCGCGCGTGCCGTTGAACAATTGCGGCTTGTCGCCATTGAACTTCAGATGGCGCCCATTCGGAACGCCGTGCATATACAAAAGTTTTGGGAGTTGCTGGACAAAAGCGGAAATCTAAAAACAGATTCACTCACCGAGTCCGCAGACGAAATGCTCGCGCAACTCGCATGGTGGGGGAAGGCGCTCAAGACGGCGCGCGTATGAACAACCCTGAAGCCAAAAAAACATTACGCGTGTTCGGATGGGCGTCGTTTCTAAACGACTTCGGCGGCAATATTATTTTCCCGCTGTGGCCCACATTTCTAACCGGCGTGCTCGGAGCAAATATGGCGGTCGTGGGCTTGGTAGACGGGCTCGGAGATGCGGTGGTGTCCATTTCACAAGCCGTGTCGGGCTATTTTTCCGACAAAATAGGAAAACGAAAGGTGTTTGTCTGGGTCGGCTATCTATGCGCGGGGCTCGCGCGCGCCGGCTACGCGCTCTCGTCCGCGTGGCCACAGATTATTCCGTTTCGCATTTTAGACCGCGCTGGCAAGATGCGCGGCGCCCCGCGCGATGCGATTATTGCGGATATTTCTACCGGAGAAGATCGCGGACGCAATTTCGGATTTGTGCGGATGATGGATAATCTCGGCGCCGTCTTTGGGGTCTTGTTTGCGCTCTTCTTTTTCACGCGATTGGGATACAACAATCTCTTTGTGGTTGCGGCGGTCCCGTCTCTTCTTGGCGCATTTTTTGTCTTTCGCGCGGTGAGAGAACGCCCACGCGCCGCCGGCGCGCCCATTTTTAAAGGTTTTTCGTTTGCCGCTATTCACCGCGATTTACGATGGTATCTACTGCTCTCCACGCTCTTTTCTCTTTCGTCTTTCAGTTATTCTTTTTTGCTTATTTATGCGGAAGAGTTTGGATTTGCAGTCGCGGCTGTTCCCGTTTTGTTTCTCATCTACAATGCGGTCGCGTCCGCGGTTTCCATTCCGTTTGGAAAGTTGGCTGATAAAATACAACGGAAGCCCGTGCTTATTTGTTCATTCGTTTTTTGGATTCTTGCATGCGTATTTTTCATTTTTGTACAGAATATTGCCGGAATAATTCTCGCCTTTTTGTTATACGGTCTCCATTTAGGCGCGCTGGACCCTGTCCAGCGCGCGTTCGTTTCGGAGCTCGCAGAGCCGGAACTCCGCGCTAGCACACTCGGTTCGTTTCAGATGGTCACCGGGCTCGCGGCGCTTCCAGCATCGCTTATCGCCGGATTTTTATGGGACCGCGTCGGCATTTCCGCTCCGTTTTATTTCTCCGCGGCGTTGACGATTCTTGCGCTCGCGATGCTTTTATTTGTGAAAGAAAACCGCACTGCGTCTTTCCCATAGAAGCATTGCGGTATGAGTAATATTATGTTATAGAGGGGGAATGGAACTCGCTGGAGGACTTATTCTCGGGGTAGTGCTTATGTTTTCTTTGCTCGCGTTTAGCCCGACGAGCTCGCAGTTGTCTGATTGGCTGAACAAAAAGATTATCGCGTTCAACACGGCGCAAACCGCCAGCATTGGCCAAGCGCCGCCCACTTTGCCAAAACAACTAACTATTAAGAAATCGCTTGCGCTTTCAAGCGTTGCATTTGCAAACGGAAGCACGATTCCGGCGCGCTATACTTGTGATGGGCTAAATGTCTCGCCGACGCTTTTTATTTCCGGCGTGCCGGAGAAAACGCAGTCGCTTGTCTTGATGATGGACGACCCGGACGCGGGAAATACTGCGTGGGTTCATTGGCTCGTATTTAATATACCGCCTACGGTGCGCGAAATTCCGGAAGGCAAAGAGCCGTCTGGGAGAAGCGGTATGAATTCGTGGGGCAAGATTGGTTATGGCGGTCCGTGCCCGCCGAGAGGCAAAGAACACCGCTATGTATTCCACCTCTACGCGCTTAGCCGCACGCTTCCGCTGCGGGTTGGGAGTTCAAAGGCGGAGGTGCTAAAAGAAATGAAAGGAATTATAATGGCGGAAGCGCAACTTGTGGCGCGTTACAAAAGAATCAAGTAATGCGTTATAATAGGAAATAATGTTGCCGACTTCTTTCAACATCAAAGCAACGAACCTGACGCTCACGCCGGAATTGCGCGAGTTTGTGGAGCGCCGATTTTTGTCGCTCGCGAGTTTGATTGCTATGAGCGACCCGACGCTTAAAGTTCAGATTGAGGTTGGGCGCACGACGCGGCATCACGAAAAAGGCGATGTGTTTCGTGCCGAGTTCAACATTCGTTCGCGGCGCGGGACCTTCCGCGCCGTAGCGGAGCGAAGCGACATCCACACGGCAATCGGTGATGCGCGCGATGAGATTGAAATGGGGCTCGGGCGCGCGAAGGGGAGATACCTTTCATTTTTGCGCCGTAGTCGGCGTGCGGTGAAGGAGATGCTCCGTGGCTGGTACGGTACGAGTATGAAGTATATGCGCGTCCCGCGCTTCAAGATGCCGCGCATTCCCCGTTTCAAAGTGCCGTCTATCAAGTGGAAGTGGTGGAAGAAATAATATGCTCAAAGAATTCCAGACGCCATTTATTGTTGCATTAGTGCTGGTTGCCGGCGTGCTTGGCGCATGGTGGTATTTTTCTGGCGGCGCGAAAGATGCGAAACGAGCGATAGAAATAAACGCCGCAGAACGCACAGCGGATGAGTGGGAGGGTGCCACACTAAAAACTAATTACGGCTCCGTACAGATCTCGTTTTTGCACGACAAAGCGCCGAAAACAGTTGCAAACTTTATCAAGCTTGCCGAAGATGGCTTTTACGACGGCACTAAGTTTCACCGCGTAATTGCCGATTTTATGATTCAAGGCGGCGACCCGATTTCCAAAGACGATGCGAATAAAGATAAGGGGCTGTGGGGCACGGGCGGCCCGGGTTACCAGTTTGCGGACGAAATAAACGACGAAAAGTTTGTGCGTGGCGTCCTCGCGATGGCGAACTCGGGCCCTAACACAAACGGAAGTCAGTTCTTTGTTGTTATCGCGAAAGAAACGCCCTGGCTAGCGGGCAAGCACACCATTTTTGCAAAAGTAACGAGCGGCTTAGATGTCGCGCTCGCGATAAGCCGCGCCGAAGTCGGCGCCCGCGACATTCCGAAAACACCCATTATCTTGGAGAGGGTGATTTTGAAATAAAAGTTCGCTCG
>CAYORD010000021.1:0-8099 GCA_964406265.1 uncultured Candidatus Saccharibacteria bacterium
TCGCGTATGCAAAAGGCGCGCGCATTTTTGAAAAACATATCGGCGTACCGACCGATACGATTACACTGAACGCGTATTCTGCAAATCCGCAAGAATTGCGTTTGTGGCTCGCGGCGTATAAACATGCCGCAACGGCGTGCGGCGGCTCAAGCCGGCCTATTGCGGATGCGGAACGCGCCGACCTGCAGTCATTGAAGCGGTGCGTGTTTGTGAAAGTGCCGATTCGGAAAGGCGAAAAGATTTCGCGCGACCATGTGTTCTTCGCGATGCCGCTTGTCTCGCCGGAGCATTTGACGAGCGGGGAGTTTAAGGGCGGTTTCATTGCCGACCGCGATTATGCGGAAGGAGAGGCGCTTGCGAAAGCGCTTGTGCCGCGCGGCTTTTCAAAACGCGATACGATTTACGAAGCGGTGCGCGAGGCGAAAGCGATGCTCAATACGGCGAAGATTCCGCTCTCGCACGACTTTACCGTGCAAGTGAGCCATCATTACGGGCTGGAGAAGTTTAAAGAAGTCGGTTGTATTATTTTGGATTGCATCAATCGCGAATACGCGCGCAAGCTCATTGTGCAATTTCCCGGGCAATTTCACCCCGTGCATTACCACAAAGTGAAAGACGAGAGCTTCCATATTCTTTCCGGCACGGTGGAGATGGATGTGGAAGGAAAAAAGAAAATGTTGTATCCGGGGGACACTTTGTGGATGCCGCGCGGGGTCTGGCACGGGTTCCGCACGGACACCGGCGTCATATTTGAAGAAATTTCAACAACTTCGCTTGAAACGCAAGGCGATTCGTACTACATAGATAAGCGGATTTCCGCAATGCCGCGCGAAGCGCGCAAAACAACGCTCTTAAACTGGGGTCGGCATCAGTTTGACGAAACAGATAAGTAGTGATAGTATCAGAAATGGAATTAAAGTTTTCCTCTCGCCCTTTTCCAAAGGGGGAGTACCCGAGTCCGCCTAGGGTGGACGAGGGGGAGGGGGTGGTTTCTGTAGAAATACAACAACCCCTCCGCCTCGCGGACTCGGCACCTCCCCTTAGGTTAAGGGCAGGAGGAATCAAAACAAACATAAAGAACGATATGAAAAAATCAGTTTTGGTCTTTGACTTCGATGGGGTACTAACGAACGGCGGCGAGGGGTTGAAACAGAAGGCGTGGGATATCCTTGCGCTTCCTCTGCATCCGGCAAATGCCGACTTGCTTCATGACAAGCGAGGGGCATTCTCTGGCGGCAAGGGGTCTCGGAGCGATATTCTCCGTGAGACCTTTGTACGGTTTTATCCAAATGACGAGAATCTTCTCACAGTTGGATACGCCGAATGCTACAACACGATTGTCCAAAAACTGTTGGAACAATCGGGAATGCCGGAAGGCACAGAGCAGACGCTCGCGCAGTTGGATGTAAACCATACGCTGTTTGTCAATTCTGCCACACCAGAAAATGCAGTGAGAGAGTCAATTCAAAACTTTTGTCTCACGAATTATTTTCGCGGCATTTATGGTCAGCCAACCTCTAAGGTAGAAAATCTTGAGCGCGCGTGGAAACTCGCAAGGGTTGACAAAGAGTTTATGCTCTTTGTCGGAGACAGCGACGGTGACCGTGCGGCGGCAAAAGAGTTCGGCTGCGCGTTTATCGGCGTTGCCAATGATTGGAACAAATGGAGAACGAAACACGACAGACACCGTCCTTTCGTGCTCGTTGACTCTATCGCCGAGCTTCCGAAATTGCTGGAAATATAAAACACAACGCCTGAGAAATCAGGCGTTTCTTTTTTCCTTTCGCTGTGGTTATATGCTTTATATGAAGATTTACGCGATTATTCCCGCGCGCGGGGGCTCAAAAGGCATACCGGGAAAAAATGTGAAGGACTTGTGCGGAAAGCCGCTTATTGCGTGGACGATTGAAGCGGCAAAAAAAGTACCGGGGATTTTGCGCGTGATTGTAAATACCGACGATGCAGACATTGCACGCGTTGCGCAAAAGCATGGCGCGGAGATTTTTAACAGGCCAAAAGAATTGGCGGAGGATTTAACGCTTGACTTGCCTGTGTTTGAACACCACTTGCGCGCGCTTGAGGCGGAGGGGGAGTTACCAGATATCGTGGTGGATATTCGCGCGACCGCGCCGCTTCGGCGCGGCGCGCGCATTGCGGAAGGTATCGCGCTTCTCAAGAAACTGGGACGCACAAAAGCCGATTCGGTGCGCGCGGTTTCCAAAGCAAGCAAGCACCCGTATAAAATGTGGCGGTTTAAAGGCAAGCGTATTGAGCCGTTTTTGGGAGAGGCGCATACGGGGATGAAAGAGCCGTATAATGCGCCGCGCCAGGTCTTGCCGGAAGTGTTTCAGAACAATGGTTGTGTTAATGTGTTTTGGCCGGAGACCATTTTAAAGAAGAAATCAATGACGGGGGGAAAAATAGCGGGCTTTGTGATGGACGAGTGGGAATCAGTAAATATTGATACGCCGATTGATTTTATTATTGCGGAAGAATTGATGAAAAGACATAAAGAGAAATTTATATGAAAGTCAAAATCATTGGCGCGGGCTCAATCGGCAATCACTTGGCGCAGGCGGCGCGGCGTATGGGCTGGAGCGTGTGTGTCGTTGATGCGGACCCGAAAGCGCTTGCACGGATGAAAAACGATATTTATCCGAGCCGCTACGGCGCGTGGGATTCCGAAATCAAATTGTATACGCCCGACAAAGCGCCCGTCGGAGGGTTTGACCTTATCTGCATCGGCACGCCGCCACATGTGCGGATGAATATTGCGCTTGAAATGCTTGCGGAAAAGCCGAAAATCCTTCAGTTGGAAAAGCCGCTTTGCGGCCCGTTTGATAAAAATCTCAAAAAGTTTGCCGCGCTCTATCGGACGCAGAAGAAAACGGCGGCGATTGTCGGCTACGACCACGCGGTTGCAAAATCAATACAGCGTGTCGCTGCACTTTTGAAAGAAAAAACAATCAGCGCTCCCGTAACGATTGATGTGGAGTTTCGCGAACATTGGGAAGGGGTTTTCAAAGCGCATCCGTGGCTTAAAGGTCCGCACGATTCGTACTTGGGATATTGGGAACGGGGCGGGGGGGCAAGCGGCGAGCATTCGCACGCGCTTCATTTGTGGCAATATCTCGCACGCATCGCGGGGCTTGGCGCGTGGAAAAAGCAAACAGCTACCTTGATGATGGAGCGGAAAGGGAAAGCGGAATACGATTCCATCGCTTCATTTTCTTTTATAACCGACACAGGAAAATTCGGGCGCGTAATTCAGGATGTTGTTACCAAGCCGACGCGCAAGTGGGCGCGCATCCAGGGCGAAAAGGGGTTTATTGAATGGCTCTGCAACGGGCACGCGACGGGCGATGTGGTGCGCTTTGCTGGCGCAGACGGTGCCGTCACGGAAGAGATTTTTGCAAAGAAGCGGCCCGATGATTTCTACGAAGAAATGCTTCATATTAACGACCTGCTCTCCGGGAAAATAAAGCCAACGAACTCGCCCCTCTCGTTTGAAAGCGGTCTCGCGGTGATGCAAGTGCTCGCCAAGGCGCACAAAAAGGGAAAATAACGCGCGACTTGCATATTTCTGCAAGGTATGTTAGTATGTTTTCGGAGTTCGTAGACAATAAAAAACGGAAAAACGAAAGGATAGTCAGTGAAAAAGATACTGTTTGTAACGCGGGACAAAAAGCCGGGGATGATTGCGACGCAAATTGCAAAGGTTTTACGGGCGCAAAGCGCGGAAATTCGCGTGGTAGCCGAAGGGATGTCGGTCGCAGAATGGAAAAGCTCGGGCTTTGACAACTGCATCATCGCGGAAGGTCCATTAGACATCAAAGAGACATGGGACATCTCTCCGAAAGACATCTTTGAAAATATCCGACCAGATGCAGTTGTAGTCGGCTTAAGCTCGCCGATTTGTTCGGAGCTCTGGTTTGCTGCTGATGCCCGGAACTCAGATTGTAGGGGCGGATTGCCGTTGGTTGTATTGGATGACAATTGGGGCGCAACTTATCGATGTAAGTATCTCGGAGATCTAGTGCTTACCATTGATGAACTTGGAAAGACACTTGTGTCGCAAAATCCAATTTATCAAAACAAAAGTTATCGAGTTGAAATCATCGGCGACTTGTCGGCAACGGCGGCAACCGAGCCGATTCCGCAGGCGACCATTGATGCGTTCAATGCGGCAAAAGGAGATGCGGAGTATGCATTCATTCTCGCAAGCCAGAAATGGCCCGAGAGTGATGACATCATTGAAATCGCGCTTACATCCTGTGCGCTTTCTTTGAAAGCCGGCGCAAAACTCGTAGTCATTCCACGGATCCACCCTGGTGCGTCATCAATAGATAAAACACTGTGGGTAGCAATGCTTACGGAGTTTGATCTGGGTCATCCTGGAGTTGTAAAGGGGATTCTTGATACGCCGGAGTGCAAACACAACACCGACCATCTTGCCGCGCTTGCGGACGGCACTTTTGCAGCAACCGGCTCAGCGCTCCGCGCCGCCGCGTTTGCAGGCAAGATTCCACTGTGCGTTTGGACGCCGAGGTTGGGCGAAAAACTCAAGGCAGAGTCGGGGATGGAGCATCATCCGTTGACACATGCATTTCATCCAGGTTATTACATTCATCCCGCAGGAAGCGAGGATGTAATTGTACGCGCACTAGCCATCGAGTTAGCAAAGCCGATTGACATAGTGCTTGAGTTTTCTCGGCACAAGGCGTACATCAATCATATTCAGGAGGATCAGTTCCAACCTGTGCAGTTTGACGCCGAAAAAGCCGCAAACGCCATTTTGGCGATTGCGAAATAGTTTACACAACGCCCCGAGCGAAATCTTGGGGCGTTTTCTTATCTGCGCACTTCCTCTCTATGTCGTATATTCATAGAGTAGTTTATACATACGATCGTATGTATATGCTACTTGAGGGATTTTAAGTATGAAGTCGGAAGAATTTTCTTAGATGCGGCTCGTTGTCTATGTGGTGCGCGCGCATGAATCGAACATACGGCCGCACCTCGTTCAGTTCTATAAGGAAGTCTATTTCGTCACGGCACTCAAATGGATGTACAAGCACCGACCGTTGGAGTTCAAAGAATCCGAGATTTAGGAGGTGCGTGCGCAGCGCGTCACGAGCCGTTCTTTTTTCCTCCGGTATGTCAAATAATACGACACGCCATATCTCATCCCATGTTTCCGGTTGCGCGATATGCATCTTTCCTAAGTTGTACGAGAGCGCACGTTTTTTCCCATCCTCGTTCAAGATAAGTGTGAAAGTCCCGTCATCGGTGCGGCGCATATCAACAAGCCGTGATTCATATAACGCCGCAATTGCGCGCTCAACGCGCTGCTTTTTTATATGTTTCCACTCTTTTCCCATTTCTGTGAGTATCTTCCATTGTTCACCGACGGTGCGCGCACAAGCAAGCGCTACGCCGCCGAGAAGCAGTAACAATATCTTTTGTTGCACTGCGCCGACCTTTTTCCTTTTCGTCAGCCATTCTTTTTCGTTCTTTCTTTTTTTCATAAGATGAATGAGGAAAGTAGTTTATAACTACGATCGTATCTATATGCTACTTTTCAGTAATATGGAAATCAAGGCGTAAGCGTGTGGATAATATGCACTCAATCGTCATTAGTTTTTTGGTGCTGTGGTGGTTTAAGAATAAAGAATATAGATAATTCCTAAAAACTTGCGTCTTTCTATAGTGTATGTTACTATAGCGTCTGGATCGCAGATGTTTGACAATAAGCGTTGAGCGATGTTAAATCACGGTAAATCTCCAAGACGGAAGGAAGAAAATGAAAAAAATACTCGGTGTGTCAGCAATGATTAAAAATACCAATGCCCTCAAGGCATTAGCGGCGGTGAAAGATTCGGGAATGGAAGTGGTGCTTGCTACGACCACAAAGAAAGGCGACGCGGAAGCTATTCAGGTTGTGACGCAGAATCTGGCGGACGCAGATGTAGTGATTGTTGGTCTGGGTTCAGATAATTCGCCATGGCAGATTGAAGTCCAAGCCGCAGAGCGAGCCATCGTTCTTGGCAAGCCTCTTGTATTATTGACCGACTGGCCTGGTACAATTCGGGGTCGTACGGAAGGTCGTTTGTCTGCGGAAGTTCTCTCAAAAGTAGTGCTTGCTATCGTCCCGAAAGGCGATGGAGAGTTGGTGTGCGAGGTATGTCCTTCTGCTCAAGTTCTGGAAACGCACCATCCTGATGTGGAGGGCGCAGAAATTATTGTGCTCACAAAGAGCGATCTTCATCGTGAGCTCGGAATTGCAGATGGCAACTATGTTGTCATCATTACCGGCGGCAAAACACGGGAAGTGAATAAAGAGGTGTTGTTTCTGGTCAAGAAAGCAGGACTAAGTGATGTTGCATTTTTGTTTCTCGTCCATCCTGGTGAGCAAGACACACCAATTGTGGTCTATGAAGAGTATGGCGCGCGGGTTATTCCGGCAGGCACTGTGGTTCAAGGAAAGAAAGCAAATTCGGATTTTCTGCTTCCTTTGGCGGATGCATTTTTCAACATTGCGTCCACCTCGGCAGACCGCGCCGGATTTCTGCGCATTCCTGTGCTGTGGGCACAAACGCCTTTAGTACGGGCAATTCTCAAGAAGAATTCCGGCAGTGAAGTGCCGCCGGAATGCACCGGCGACGAACCAGTGGCGGTTCCTATCGCCACAGCCGCGGAATTGGTTTTCGCCATTCAAAAGCTCAAAGGAGACATTTCTTTTGTCGCTGAATTGAAGCGTCGGCAAGAGATGTATTATCCAGTGCCGACTCCTGAAAAAGGAACGGCAGCGAAAGCAATGGCGAATGCGGTGTTGCAGATTTGTTCTTGAGTGTTTCGTCAGTGCTTTAAAACGCCATCGGCACATAGTGCCGATGGCGTTTTTCTTTTTGTTTATCTGAAAAAAGATTTTACAAAAGATAGTTCTAGTTCAATTTCGTCTGATGCGCCAATGCCTTCAAGTATAATCGGTGGCGCGGGTCTTTGTATCGCTTGTATAATCTTTATTTGTTGAGTGCGAAACAATGGGTCATGTCTGATGCGGTAACCGCTTAAATGAATTTCAGCGAGGCGGTCTTTAAAGTTGCGATAAAAGGACTGAGCAATTGAAAGAGTTGGGTCATTTGCGTATGCGTGGTTTACATCCAATACTAATTTGAATTTTTTACTTATGTTGAATATCTTCTTGAATTCTTCTGGGCGTTGGAATGTTGCTTTGTACTGGTCTGAGTTTTCAAAAGCAATCGAGAACGGCAACGATGCGAATTGTTTAAAATTCGTAATTTGGTCTGGATGGAACACCACTAAATCAAGAGGGCGTATCCGGTGAACGCTCAGTAAATCATTGAGATTAATTTGGGCTTCCAGTGTCTTTTCATGAGGAAAAGACTCAGCATGTATGCTAACCCAGTCAAAATTACTAATTGATGGCGGTGTTTCTTCTTTTAGAAATATTGCCGGTATTTCTATAGCAGTAATGTTGTGCGCGGATGCGAGTGCCAATGCCTCTTTAAATGAATATCCTAATTTTGGGAGAAAGCCAAGTGAGATTCCAATCATACTCACACTTTATCATAACACAGGAAACGAAAAACCCCCTTACGGGGGGTTTTCGCAGACATTCGTTAGAGCAAGTCCGTTGACTCGCACTCACAGGGGCAAGTATAGCATAGTGCATTTTTTTGTGCAAGTGTTTATAATGGTAATATATTGCGCGCGGGTATGGCCGGCGGTTGCACTCACATAGACATTAGTTTTAGGAGCTCGCCCCGCCGGCCATACCTTTGCACAATGGAACTGCTTACGAATGTTTCTTTGGCGGAGTTCACTTCATTCAAAATCGGCGGAAAGGCCGATTATTTTTGCCGTGCGACAAGCGTATATGAATTGAAAGAAGCGCTCGCGTTTGCACGCTCGCGCGCGCTCCCGATTTTTATTTTGGGCGGCGGGACCAATATGTTGTTGTCTGACGACGGGTTTCTGGGGGTGGTTATAAAAATTGAAATAAAGAATTCTCCCCTTGAGGGGAGCACTCCGACGCAAGTCGGAGGGAGGGATGTTTGTATCATTGGTGCGGGAGA
>CAYORD010000021.1:8109-9207 GCA_964406265.1 uncultured Candidatus Saccharibacteria bacterium
GAGAAAATTGGGCCACCTTTGTTGCCGAAACAGTGGCGCGCGGGTGGTGGGCGTTGGCGAATCTTTCCGGCATTCCGGGGACGGTGGGAGCCGCTCCGGTGCAAAACATCGGCGCGTATGGGGTTGAGCTTGCCGAGGTCTTGGAGTGGGCGGAAGTGTTGGATACGCGCACGGGAGAAATCATAAGAATCTCAAACACTGAATGCGCGTTTGCCTATCGCGACAGCATTTTTAAAAAACCGGAAGGAAAGAATTTTATCATTACGCGCGTTGCGTTTCGTTTGCAAAAAGACGGCGCGCCGAATCTTTCGTATAAGGACTTAGCGGCGTATTTTTCGGAACAACATTCCTCCCGCCCTTTCCAAGGGGGGGATCAAAGGGGGGGTGGAAAAGGAGTGGAAAGGCGTATCACTCTCAGTGAGATTCGGCGCGCCGTCTTGGAAATACGCGCGCGGAAATTTCCCGACTTAAAAACGCACGGCACCGCCGGCTCGTTTTTCAAGAACCCGATTCTTTCCAAAGAAAAGTTTGAAGAATTAAAAAATAGATATCCTGACCTTCCTGGTTTTCCACTACCAACTACTAACTACTCACTACCAACTATGAAAGTTCCGCTTGCGTGGATTTTGGACAATATCTGTAATCTTAAGGGTTTTGAAGAGGGTGGGGCAGCGTTGGGGAAGGACCAGCCACTCGTGCTCGTGAACAAAGGCGGCGCGTCTGCATCGGCCGTTTCCGCGCTTGCCGACAAAATTGCGCGCATCGTCAAAGAAAAGACGGGGATTGAAATCGAACGCGAAGTCAATTTTTTATGATTTCTGATAAAATACAGAAATGAAAAAGCAAACAATCGCTATAGATATTGACGATGTATTAGTGCCGCAAGCTAAACCACTTGTTGATTTTTACAATATGCGTTTCAATCGAAATCTGGATTTTCAGAAATTTTCACGAAGCGATTTGGTATATGAAGCGGGCAAGATTCATGCCGCGGAAGGAACCGAGTTTAACGCGGATGAGTTAATAGAAGAAGTAGAGAAATTCTTTTTGAGTAAGGATTTTTCAAACCTACCGCCGTTTGAGGACGCTGTGCGAGTC
>CAYORD010000022.1:0-3113 GCA_964406265.1 uncultured Candidatus Saccharibacteria bacterium
TGAGGTCGTAATATTCCAAAAAGGTAAGGAGGGTGTGCGAGGTAATCCCGCTTGCCGGAATGCTTTTCAGAAACGCAAAATCGCTTGCGGAAAGTTCGCGCGCGATTTCTTTTTCCATTTCCGGCGCGACGCGCAAGAGGAGCGCGAAGCGCATCTTTTGCAAAATAAGCTTCGCAAATATTTTCATATCCCCGTGTGCTTCTACGGCTTCCGTAATCGCCGCGAGCCCCTTCTCCGCATTACGCTCCGCGAGCGCCGAAAGCACGCGGTTTGCAAGCTCGCCCTTCGGCGCGCCGGTAACGCGCAACACCTCTTCTTCAGAAATCTTTTTGTCGGCAGAAATGGAAATAACTTTTTGCAAAATTCCGTATGCGTCGCGAAACGAGCCGTCTCCCAAAAGCGCGATAAGCTCCGCGGACGCATGGCTCATTGCATACCCTTCTTTTTTCCCCGCGCGCGCAATAATTTCCGCAAGCGTTTTTTGGCTCGGCTTACGGAACGAGTGGAGTTCACAGCGGGAAATGATGGTCTCCGGCACTTTATCAAGCTCGGTCGTTGCTAAAATAAAAACCACATGCGCGGGCGGCTCCTCCAAGGTTTTGAGAAGCGCATTGAACGCCTCTTTCGTGAGCATATGCACTTCGTCAAGAATATAAACCTTATAGGGCGACTCAAACGGAAGTGATAGTACTGCTTCGCGGAGCTCGCGCGCATCTTCAATCTTGCGGCTAGACGCCGCATCTATTTCCTGCAAGTCAATGTCGGCAGTTTTAAGAGCTCTCGCCAAGATTCTGGCGACTGATGTCTTGCCCGTACCGCGCGCGCCGGCAAAAAGGTATGCATGGGACACCCTTCCGAGCGCCAAGGCGCCCTTGAGCGCTTCCACCACATGCTCCTGCCCCGCCACCTCACCCCATTCCTGCGGCCGATATTTCCGATACAGCGCGGAAAATGATTCCTCCTTTTCTTCAGATTTCATTCTTAAAATGATAACATATGGTTATTCTTAATTACATTGGAACGATGCGCAATAAAATTGGAAAAAAGAAAAATCTAAAAATGCTGGTGATCGTCGGCCCGACCGCTGTCGGAAAAAGCGCTTTGGCGATCTCGCTCGCGCGCACATTCAATGGCGAAGTGATTTCCGCCGATTCGCGGCAAGTGTATCGCGGACTCACTATTGGCACCGGCAAAATCATGAAAAAAGAAATGCGCGGTATCCACCACTACTTGCTTGATGTTGCGAATCCAAAAAAGCAATTCACGGTTGCGGAATACCAAAAACTCGCCCGACAGAAAATCACAGAAATGCTGTCTAGGGGCAAACTCCCCATTATTGTCGGAGGCACGGGGCATTACATAGACGCCGCGCTTGGGCGCGTCGTAATTCCGGAAGTACCGCCCAACCCTACGCTTCGTAAGGAATTAGAAAAAAAATCGGCACCTGAATTATTCGCACTACTCCAAAAACTTGACCGCCGCCGCGCAAAAAACATTGACCAGAACAACCAAAGGCGACTTGTTCGCGCCATTGAGATTTCCTTAGCGAACAAAAGCAAGTCGTTTTGCAAAACTGGGGTGGGGGCGTGGCCATTTCATTCTGATGAAATGGGGGGGGAAGTTTTGCAAAACGAGCTTGCTGAAGTTCGCTTTAATACCATTTGGCTCGGTCTCACACTTCCACCTACAGAATTAAAAAAGAAAATAGATAGGCGCATATTCGCCGGTATAAGACGTGGTATGGTTCGCGAAGTAAAAAATCTGCACGCGCGTGGTTTATCTTGGAAACGAATGGAATCGCTGGGGCTGGAATATCGCTACCTTTCACGATACTTGCGCGGTCGTTTAACTAAAGCAGAAATGATTGAAAAACTAGAAACGGAAATCTATCGTTACGCAAAAAGGCAGATGACTTGGTTCAAGCGGAACAAAGAAATACAGTGGTTCCGCCCATCGCAAAAAGCGCAGATTTTTGCTATGCTGAAAAGAGAAATGGGCGATTAAGTAAGTGGCATACTAGGCGTCTCCAATCCAGCACCATTTGATGGGAGATTAGTTAAGTGGTATAACGGGCGTCTCCAAAACGCCGGTCGGAGGTTCGATTCCTCCATCTCCCGAATGTAAAAATGGTGCTGGACGATTCCTCCATCGCCCGCCGTTATTTCCCGCCTCTTCGGCGGGTAGCCGATGAGGCTACTTCGCCTCCTTATGTTTCGTGCGTTTCCTGCACCAATTACAAAACTTCGCAAGTTCTATCTTGCGCTCCACTTTTTTCTTGTTTTTCTCGCTCCAATAATTGATACGCTTGCACGAAGCGCACGCGAGTTTTATAAGCCGGTCCTGACTCATAATTGAAACATCATAGCGCACTTTTATATAAAAGAAAAGTCCCGACTCGCTTGACACACGAGAACTTTTCTTGCAATGTCCTTGATATGCGACACACCCATACCGTAGTGTTCCAGAAGTTCTTCCGGCTTGCCGGATTGGCCGAAGCGATCGTGGACCCCGATAAATTCAATCGGGACGGGATGTTTTTGCGCAAGCAGTTCAGCCACTGCGGAGCCCATCCCGCCCGCTATCTGATGTTCCTCAACCGTCACGAGCGCGTCGGTCTCGCGCGCGAGCGCGACAATCGCCTCTTCGTCAAGCGGTTTTATCGTAGAGAGATTTAAGACGGTAGCCGCAATACCTTCTGTTTCAAGCTCGCGCGCGGCAAGGATTGCTTTATGCACAAGCGCGCCGGTTGCGATGATGCCGACAGTTCGTCCTGTGAAAAAATCCACCCCCTTTGCCCCCTCCTTTATAAAGGAGGGGGTTGGGGGAGGATTTTGCGACCTATAAAACACCTGCGCCTTCCCTATTTCAAACGGCGTTTCTTCTGTGGTGATGACGGGCGTTTTCTCGCGCGCGAGGCGGATGTAGGTTGGCGTTTTTGTCTTGGCGGCGGCAAGCGTCGCCTTTTTCGCCTCAATAGAGTCGCATGGCGAAAGGACGCACATATTCGGAAGCACGCGCATAATGGCAATGTCTTCAACTGCCTGATGCGTGCCGCCGTCGGGACCGACTGAGACCCCGGCGTGCGAGCCGGCGATTTTCACGGGTCGGTCGTT
>CAYORD010000022.1:3123-4749 GCA_964406265.1 uncultured Candidatus Saccharibacteria bacterium
CGAATCTGTTCCCAGTTTCTACCCGGACTAAACATGGCGTACGACGAACAAAACGGAATCTTCCCCATCGCCGCCATCCCGCTTGCCACCGTTACCAAGTTCTGCTCCGCGACTCCGATTTCCACAAATCGGTTCGGAAACTTCTTCGCGAACAAATGCATCTGTGTGGATTCCGTTAGGTCAGCACACAACCCTACTACCCGCTCGTCGGCTTCTCCGGCGGCCAAGAGTCCTTCGCCGAACCCCTTGCGAATCGGCACCTGTTCGACATCATTGTCGAAGATTTTGGGATTTAGTTTTACAGCGTGGTTAATCATTTCAGTTTCTCACCAATCTCGTGAAGAACCTTAAGCGCAATCGCGCCCTCTTCTTTATTGGGCGGTTTACCATGCCACTCGTACTTCCGCTCAAAGTCGGGAACGCCCTTTCCCGGAATGGTGTTGGCGATAAGCACAGATGGTTTATCAAACTCGGCTTTCGCCTCGCCCACCGCGCGGTGAATATCGGCGAAGTCATGCCCGTTCACCTCAATCACATGCCAATTCCATGCCTGCCACTTATCGGAGAGCGGCTCAAGCGGCATGATATCCTCGGTGAAGCCGTCTATCTGTATGTTGTTGCGGTCAATAATCGCGATAAGGTTCCCCAGCTTCTCCTTTCCCGCCAGCATTGCCCCTTCCCAGGTGTTGCCGCAGTCCATTTCGCCGTCGCTTAAGAGAGCGTAAATCCATTTTTTGTACGAGCGTCCCGCGTCAATGCGCTCGGCGAGCGCCATGCCGACTGTCTGTGAGAGTCCGGAGCCGAGAGGTCCTGAAGATGTCTCAAGCGCCGGAAAATACTCGCGATGCGGGTGCCCTTGGAACTTGGTGCCGAACTTTCGAAGCGTTTTTTTGTATTCTTCAATGTCTGCATATCCCGCATAACACATCGTTGCGTAAAGCACGGGGCAGATGTGGCCGTTGGAAAGCACGAGCCGGTCGCGCTCCGGCCAGTCGGGACGCTTGGGGTCATGCCGAAGCTCGTGAAAGAAAAGATAGGTGAAAATATCCGCCATGCCAAGTGGGCCTGCAGTGTGTCCGCTCCCCGCCTCCACAAGTGCTTCAATGAGCGTGAGCCGAATGTCGTTTGCCTTGCGGGCAAGCGCGTTGATTTCCGCATCGGTAAGATGCGTATCGGCAAGGTGAATAGAGGCTTCGGCGATTTTTGATGAAGTCATGCGGGGAATTATATCAAATCCTGAAATCGTTTGATAGCGTCCGCAATATCGGGAGCGCCGAAAATCGCCGAGCCGGCGACGAGGCGGCTTGCGCCGGCATCCAAGAGAGAGCGCGCATTTGCAAGCGAAACCCCGCCGTCAACGGCAAGCGCGAGTTTCGGAAACTTCGCGCGCGCTTCGCGCGCGCGCGCTATCACCCGCTCGTCAAATGGCTGACCCTGCGTTCCAATATGCGCGATGCCCATGAGTTGCAGACAGGAGATTTCGTGAGCGAAAGAATCAATCGCCTCAAGCGGCGTATCTATTTCAAGCGATGGTCCAATCTCCACGCTCCCGCGCCACTCGTGAATCGCATCCGCGAAGGACTCGGCGGACAGCGATTCTACTTGCACAAGTATGCGCGAAAATCC
>CAYORD010000022.1:4849-8935 GCA_964406265.1 uncultured Candidatus Saccharibacteria bacterium
CCGCGAAGGACTCGGCGGACAGCGATTCTACTTGCACAAGTATGCGCGAAAATCCCGCCCGAACTAGGTCGTCTATGCGCGAGCGCGGGTCGGAGACCATAAGATGCGCCTCGTAGTCAAGTACGTCGGTAAACGGCAGTGGTTGATTCAGTATGAACCCTCCTTCACAAAAATCAATCTGCACGGTGTTCACGAGGCCGCGCACCAATCCGACCTTGTGTGCAATCTCGGTAAATGTCTTTTCCAAAATAGCGGGAATGATGCGCATGAGTTCCACTGTTGTCATGATTAGTCTAACTGTTGTAAGTCAGGGACAGACATCGCTAAGCGGCATGATGGGTAAGGGGACTGCACTTTCGTGGCCGTAGACCCTGATGGTGTCGCGGTTCGCACAGTTTGCCGTTCCTCCTTCGCCTTGATTGGCATCAAACATATAGGGGTGGCCCCATGGGTCGCTCGTTATTTGAGTGAGTCCTTGCACGATGCCGTTAGCCGCTTCTTGAATTTTTGCAAGCGTTTTTGTAAAAGCCGCTTTACAATTATTGCTGTTAATATCAGCTCCTTCATTACATTTTTCCGTACATTGCATGCAGTTAGCCGCATTATCCGTCATAGAGATAAGTGTTTTCCCGGATTCACCCTGCGCAATTGCTATCGCCTTCACAATCTGATTCAGGTCGGACTGCGCCCTCGTGATTTTTGCTTTTTCCCGCGTTCCGCCCAAACTTGCGTACACGATAGACGAAAGCAGGCCGATGATGGCAATGACTACGAGGAGTTCTATCAATGTAAATCCACGTTTTTGCATGTTCTTTATTATACCACACCATCTATCTTTTGAAGCCGCCTGATGTGCCTTTCTTCGCCCGAAAACGCCGTGTCAAGCCAGAGCTTGATTCCCTGTTTCGCTTCGTCCAGAGTGCAAAAGCGCGCGCCGAGCGCGAGAATATTGCTGTCGTTGTGTTCGCGCGCTTTTTTTATCACCTCAAGATTTCCTCCATAGTATGCAACTGCCCGTATGCCCTTGAAACGATTTGCGGCAATTGCCTCACCCTGTCCCGAGCCGCCGATAATAATCCCTCGATTGCGCTCGGGATCGTTCCCGACCGCTTTCGCGGCTGGAACGATAAAATCCGGATAGTCATCATTCGCATCATACGAAAATGGTCCGAGGTCTTCCACCTCGTGCCCGAGCGAGCGCACGAACTCTATAAGTTCTCGCTTCATCTCGAATCCCGCGTGGTCACCAGCGAAGAAGATTTTCATAGTTTGTAGTTTATAGTTGGTAGTGAGTAGCAAGACTACTCCATTTTCTGTACGAATACATTCAGCATTTTCATTACTTCAGTCAGGAGCAACAGCGACTTCTTATACTCCGAATCATCTAAAAATCGAAGCCTTTTAGCTAAGAGCAACTGAGTCTCGAGTTCAGCTCCCGAGCCATACGCAATCAACAGAAAGTTCCTGAAATCCTTGCGCGTTCCTCGTTTGCTTCCCTCCGCTATGTTTGAAGGGATACTTACAGATGCTCGCCGAATCTGGCTTACGATTCCATATACTTCTGATTTCGGAAAGAGTGCGGTTAATCTGTACACTTCAACAGATAAATCCATGGACTTCTGCCAAACAAGCAAGTTCTGGTAGGATTGAATTCCCATGTTATTTCTGTTCTCTTTCTACTACCAACTACAAACTACCCACTATAAACTCTGCCCCGCTTTGAGTACATGTTTTACGAGCGTACTCGCGTACCCACTTTCATTGTCATACCACGCCAAAACTTTCACCAAGTTTCCGCCAACCACGCGGGTCATGGAAAGTTCGGCGATGGCGCCCTCGGCGGAACCGATAATGTCCGAAGACACTAGTTCCTCGTCACTTGCCGCGAAAATGCCGCGCCAACGCGGCATTTTCGCGGCTTTGCGCAAAATGTCGTTCACCTTCTCCGCGCTCGTGTTGCGCTTTGCAATGAAAGTGATATCGGCAATGGAGCCGCAGACGACGGGTACGCGGAGCGAGATGCCGTCAAACTTTCCTTCCAACTTTGGATACGCTTTCGTCATCGCAATCGCCGCGCCGGTGGAAGACGGAATGATGTTGACCGCCGCCGCGCGGCCCTCTCTCATTCCTCTTTTGCCTGCAGGACCGTCAATAAGCGCCTGTGTCGCGGTGTAAGCATGCACCGTGTTAAGCACCGCTTTCTCAACTCCGAGCGTCTCGTCCAAAATCGCAATAATCGGAGATGCGGCATTGGTGGTACATGAAGCGTTTGAGCTAATCGTACAGGTCTTCAGTTTTTCCTCATTTATTCCCACCAATATCGTTTCCGCTCTTTTTGTGTTTTGCGCAGTTTGTGTTTTGTTTGATTTTTGTGCCTCTGTGCTTTGTGCTTTATCTTCCTTTATCGGCGCGGTTATCACTACCCGTTTCGCCCCCGCATCCAAGTGCGCTCGCGACGCCGCAGCGCTTGCGAAAAAGCCGGTGGACTCCACTACCACATCTATATCCAATTCCTTCCACGGCAGTTTCGCTGGGTCTTTCTCCGAGAAGTAGTTGGTAGTTGGTAGTTGCCTGTCCGCCGAAGCATCGGCGCAGGCGGAGTAGTTGGTAGTGCCATAGACAGAGTCATGGCGTAGAAGGTACTCCGCATTCTCGCGCGGCATGAGGTCATTGACTGCCACAATTTCTATCCCCCTTTCCCCCTTTTCTCCCTTTTCTCCCCTTTCTCCAACCGCCCGCAAAAACGCCCGCCCGATTCGTCCCAGTCCATTGATTGCAACTTTTATTTTTTTCATATCGTATATTGTACCTTATGTTTTTAAATTTTTAAATATTTATATTTTTGAATGTTTAAATGTTTGTATCTTTAAATCTTGAAATATGCTTACTTGAGTTCAAACGTCTTAAGCCCGAGCTGTGTCGCCACATCTCGTTTTTTCAGGCCATTTATAGTCATCACATACCCTTGCGCGCGCAAATCTTCTGTAAAAGCGTCTTGCATTGTTTCCGCTTTTCTCTGCAATCCGCCCATACCGCCTTGCTTCACTTTCACGATAAAGCTATTCAACAGTTTTGAGCACTCCTCGGCTAACCCGTTTATATATTTAAATGTTTGAATATTTAAATATCCAACATCAAACCCGACATAGGTTTGTGCCCGTACTTCTCCAGCAGATGCCTTTGCGATGTACAAATAGTTCAAGAGTTCATCTTTCGTGCCTGACTCAAACCCTTCCGCAATATTAGAGAGCACCGACACGCTCGCGCGCTGTATCTGGTCGGTAAATCCTTTGTCGCGGCAATTACGCAGTGCGTTGTAGACCTCTTTCACAAGAAGCCGAGATTTCTGCCAGCATAATAGGTCTTCAAATCTTTGTATCGTTGCCATAGCTATATTTAAAAGTTTAAATATATAAATGTCGAAATGTTCAAATTTGCAAATCTTTAAATGTTAGATGTGCTGGTCGCGATTGTATCAGTTGTCGCAGAAGTTGAAGTTGCAGTTTCCGGTTCTTCATCTACCGCCGGTGTTGAAGTCGCAACTTCAGGTTCAGATGCCGAAGGCGCAACTGGAGCTTCGGCACTGGGCGTAAAGGTGCCGACATTGACTACGCGCTCTGCTCTTCCATCATTCCCCGCACCGTCCGTCGCTTTGTAGTAAATAGTGTATGTTGTTGACGATGCAGTGCTTAATTGAATGTTACCAATTTCCACCCAATTTTCTCTATCAAGCGATGCTTTAATTCCCAAGTTGGAGTCAACATTATCGGTTACGCTTGCTCCGAGGTCGCTGTACACCGCGCCGATTTCTATATTCGCTGGATTGTTTCCATTCAGCGTAATCACTGGCGCTTCAGTGTCAGAAGAGTTGGTAGTTGGTAGTTGGTAGTTGGTAGAAGAAGCGGTGTTTGGTGTTGGCGTAACACCTGCACTCGCTAGTAGCGCCTTAAACTGCTCCTTGTCCACGCACACATCGTCTACGCATAGTTTTCTGGTCGTTAAACTCTCTACAACCAAATTCTTCAGTTCAACAAGCCCATTTGTAATCTTTGCGCCCAGCGACGCGAGGATGTCCAAAAAGTTGGT
>CAYORD010000023.1:0-8818 GCA_964406265.1 uncultured Candidatus Saccharibacteria bacterium
CGTGGAGCGTCCAGTTGGAGAGGGACACGGTACTGCCGGTGCGGTTGTAGAGTTCCAGCCATTCGTCGTCCGAGCCCGTTGCGGGAATGTCCGTGCCGTACCAATATATTTCATTGAACACAATGTCGTTTGCAGACGGAACATACTGAGTTGTGGTTGCGACTTCCGGAGTTGACGATGCAACTTCGGCAGGTGTAGATGCCGCAGGCGCCGCCGCAACGGCGGCGCTGCTACTGATGTTGGAAGTTGAACCACCTCCGCCGCCCCCGCCGCCGCGAAATCCTCCGGGGCCAATGGGAATGGGGATGGGGTTGTATACGGGAAAAGAAACATCCCTCCCCCTCGCTTCGCTCGGGGCACTCCCCTCAAGGGGAGAATTCTTTGCTTGGTATGTTCTAATGTTCTCAAGAATTTCGGCACGGGTAGAATTGTGTTGAGCAGCCACTTCAACATCCTCCGTTCTTCGCGGAGCGACGGACACCTCCCTCAAGGGAGGATTTATAAAAGTTCCCCCTTGAAAGGGGGCAGCGAGGTCTACCGAGACGGGGGATGTAATTTCTGGTGTAGTATTTGCGAGCGCAATCGATGCACCCGCCGCCGCGTTGTCTATCACAAGCGGTTTACTTTCAAAAATAGTTGCTACTGCGCGCGCCGCCGTCACGGCGGCGCGACTAACCGCGCGGCCTGCGGCGGCGACCCCCCTTCCCGTTTCAGCCGCAGCCGTTACCGCTCCGTTTGCAACCGGATCGGCAACCGCGAATATTAACCCTGCGGTTTTATGCGCCAGCGTGTCTTTCGGTGATTTGATACACCTCCCCTCCTCAGTTGAGGAGGGGTCTCCGACTCTGGTCGGAGGGGGTGGTGGTGTTTTTAACTTTTCCAACTCCTTCTCAATTCCCCCCACAATCTCCGCACCGCGGTATTTGAGGTACACATCCGAAAAACTATGCCCAGCCGTGAGTCCTGTGTCATTCGCCACCTCCTCAATCCGCGTGTTGGGCGCGAGAATATCTTTGCGCAAGACGCCGCTCACAATACCCGCAATCATTTTGTCGGTTTCGGAAGTAAGGTATTCCCCGCCCCCGGCGACATAGCTGGAAGGAGTCGCCACACTGTACACGCCGATTGAGTCCGTCGGTACGCCCGCTCTTTTGTAAAACGCATTCGCGTAGAAGTTGCCTTGCGAATGTCCAACTACGAGAAGCTTGCGCGTTTTCACTTTTTCGCCCGCCGCGCGCAACATCTCAACAAGGTCGTAGTCGTCCACTTCCTTTCCGTCATTTATCATCTGTTCCGTAACTTTCACAATGTCCCCTCCTCCGCCGAGATGGGAGGGGTTAAGAAGATAATCAATAACTATGGATTCTTTGTTATAGAATTTTGGCAATAACTGACTTATTGTATTTTTATTCTTTTTTGCGCCCTCTTCATTTGTAAAGACTCCATTTATTGTTAGTACAGTATATCCGTCTTTTGAGCACATATCGCTGGCACCAAAAGATAAATTCGGGATTAGAAAAAGCCCAATGATTATCAGTATGTTTATTTTCATTTCTTAATTTGGTAAAAGATCTAAATCAATGTCGCAAATATCATCATCCGAGACATCACTTCCCGTTAAATTTTTGTAAAATTCGTCTTTTGTATTTTCTCTATTTACTGTATTAAATTGTTTTTTGTCAACAAAATCAGTATATGCGTCAATTTTTTCTATATCACTGTAAGTTCTATGAGATTCTGGAGTTTTTCGTGGGACAAGAGTATCGGCAATACAAGTACCGGCTCTAGAATCTTTTTCAATAACAGCGTTTACAGTCCCCTCATTCACAATCGGTTGCGTCACTTCCATCTGTAAAGCCAGCGCGTATTGCAAGAGAACCGCGCGAGTACGCGCGGAATTCGGATACGCCGAAAAAATCGCGAGTTCTACATCATCGCGTATTCCGTTTTTGTTTGCATCCACCCCAACAACCGTCGCATCAGGATTTTCCGGCGTCGGCGGCAAGCGTTCCCCAATCACATCCGCTAGCCTCAGTTTTGTTGCGTGTATCTTCGCCACCTGCTCATCCGTATTCCGCTTCCCCCACACCACCACCACTCGCCACCCAAAAAACACAACCACCAAAACCACCAACACAATCCCCGTCCATTTTAAGATTTTTTTCAACATGGTTGAATATATTAATTTATCGCACTGCCGTCTTGGGAAACCGTCATGCCTTTTTTCTTCAATTCTTTGAAAAACTCATCAGTGGGAACAGCCATATCGGGCGCAAAACTGCCCCGCGCCGTAATGCGTCCGTCCAAAATCATCTGCGCAATAATGGACGCCGGAAATCCGGTGTCAATATTGCATCCGGCATCCGTCCAATCCGGAAGTGTAGACACAATGCACTCCATGCGCGTGATTTTTATCAGATTTTCCTTATCTTTTCCCGATACTTCAACCCACAAATTTTCTTTCTCGCTGTAATTCTCCGGTTTAGGCAATCGGGTTAAAATTCTGGAGAGCGCATCAACCGGCCTTATTTCGGTCTTTTCAAATGTCAGCAACTCCTTTGCGCCAAGTCCAAGTTCTATAAATTTCTTCAAGACCTCCAACGAATGCTCCGGAAAACCTGCATAGAATTTTATATTTTTCAATTTGTACTCCTTGTAATCCTGCGTGAAGGTATAGGTTTCCGGGTGACGGACCAAATAGCATTTTTGGGAACCGATTTCCCGAAATTCCCGTATTACTTCCGTATCGGAAGGTTTTTTTTCCGTCCATTTTTCATTTTCAAACACCGGCGCGGAATCGGTCAGCTCTTCAATAATGCTCTCTATGGAAAAAGGCACGGTAAACCTTTTTACATTAGAATCCCACGCAAAACCCAATTCTATGGTATCTATTTCGCTAAAATACTGCGAGGCGTGCTTCATCATGATGTTATTGATCCCCGGCGTTGAGCCGCAACCGGTTATCGCAACCAAGTCGGCTTTCTTAAACTTCGCGTGCATTGCAAGTTGTGCCTTGGTGATTGGAATATCGGAGCCGAGGTCTATAACATGTCGCCCTTCTTCCAAACAAATTCTGTATATATCGTGGTTCCAATCGCCTTCAGCGCAATTCACCACCACCTTTCCGGGAGTTTTTCCGATAAAAGATTTCACTTCGTCGTATCTTCTCAGGTCTATGAATTCAAAATGAGTGCCCGGGTATTGCGCCAGATTCTTTTCCGAACCATCGCGATACAAGTCCGCGCAAAATACTTTATACCCGGAATCAAGCAAATCGCGGGTAACAATTCTTCCCTGCATGCCGCTTGAACCAATCACCAAAAAATCATTTTTCATTAGAGGTTATTATCTAACATATTTCATTCCACACCAAACTACTTATCCACCTTTTTATTTTTGCTTTTTTGACTACTCTTAAAATCTCTCGGGGAATACTCCACTACTTTTCTTTCGTCGTTCACAGAAAAAAGATACAAACATAGATGTCTTGCCGCTTGCCACGGTATTCTACGCAATGCTGTTTTTGCACTTACTTCTGGTAAACCTAAGCCATATTTGTATGCATGTTTTGCGATCACGCTCATTCTTGTAACAATCTGCCCTAAAGCAAAAAGCCAAATGGTTTCGTTTACCGATTTTGCTGACTTGGCGTACGACTTCCCCTTACATTCAAAATCATAATTTTGTTGACCAATTTATAACCACTGTGGATAACTTCGGTTTTTGTTCGGTATGAAGGTGGTATAATTTCAGTATGCTCACAAAACGGCAAAAACAGATACTGGATTTTATCACAGCGTTTTCTAAAAAGCACGGCTTCGCGCCGACATTTGCGGAAATAAAAAAGCGGCTCAAGTTGCGCTCAATTTCTAATATCCACCAGCACATCTCAACATTGGAACAAAAAGGAATGCTGGAGCGCACGAAGCGCCAGCCGCGCAGTATTGTCGCGGCTGGCGCGGAAAAGATGGTGCAAGTTCCATTGCTAGGACGCATTGCCGCCGGACAGCCGATAGAGGCGATTATCGATAAAGAGACAATTGCATTTCCGCAAAGCAAACTCCCCTTCTCGTCGGGCAACTATTACGCGTTGCGTGTTGCTGGCGATAGTATGATAGATGAACGGATAAACGACGGCGATATTGTGCTAGTCAAAGAACAAAATACTGCCGAGAACGGGCAGAAAGTAGTTGCGCTGGTAAATAATTCCGAGGCAACACTCAAAACATTTTATAAAGAAAAAGGCCACATCCGCCTCCAGCCGGCAAACAAAAACTACGCGCCGATTCTTGTCGGCAAAGACACTCCGCTCGCGATACAAGGAGTGGTGTGCGAGGTGATTAAAACGGAAAGCGCGGTTTCTCCGTTGTTATTTTCCACCATATCTACTTCCCCGCAAACACCAAAAAGACACACGCCATCAGATGCAATTATACAGAATGATAAAACGCTCTATGAATTTTATCGCGGTGATTCTTTGCAAATATTGCCAACGCTCACGCGTAAATATACGGTGATATATCTCGACCCTCCATTTAACTCTAACCGCCATTATTTTTATTCCGCATCTGAAGAAAGATTTGGTTTTCGCGATCAATGGAATAAAGGAGAGTATGAATCTTGGCTTGATGCACTGCTTGGCTCTTGTAAAGAACGGCTTACGCCGGATGGAACGCTCTTTTTTCATATTAGTGCAGAACTTTCTCTCACTCCACATTTAATTTTGCAAAAACATTTCAAAAAAGTGGAGCCAATCTTTTGGAAAAAAGCCCACGGGAAAAATACTGTGAAAAATAAACTGGGTGCTGTAGTAGATATTATTTTCAAAGCAAGCAATAACGGCTCAAGATTTAATTTACTGCATGTACCGCTTGATGAATACTATTTTGAGAACTCGTACCGAAACAGAGATGCAGTCGGTTTCTACGCGCTTGGTTCCATTAAACACGACAAAACTCGTAGTGGACATTTTTACAAAATAGAAAAAAACGGAATGGTATACGAAGCGCCATACGGATGGAAAATAACACGGGAAAGATTGGAACTCTTAATGCAACAAAATCGCATTCATTTTGCAAAGCCGAAACCTGGCACCAACCGCGCTATGCTATATAAAAAGCTCTATAAACATGAGACAAAAGGGAAACCACTTTCAAATTTATGGGACGATATTGCATATATTACGCGTACTACAAAAGACGAACGACTCTACCCTACACAAAAGCCGCTTGAACTCTTGAAACGGCTTATACAACTTGCCTCAAACGAAAACGACTGGGTGCTTGACCCCGTTGCCGGAAGCGGTACGACTGGTGCGGCCGCACTTGCACTTAATCGTTCGGTTACCTTGGTTGATAACAGTAAAGACGCAGAACGCATTATCCGAAAACGGATGCGAAATACACAACACACAACAAATCATTTACCTACGCCTCTAGACCTTTCTGAATACGGTAAATCCACGCCTTCCCCTTTCGTTCCGCACGCGCAACATTCCACTGCCCATTAACTTCTTTTTTCTTAGCGCGAAGTGCTTCGTTGTATTTTCCGGTAGAAATGAGTACACCAATTCGTTTCGCAAGTGCATTTTTTAATTTGCGTTCGATAGTAGGAATACTATCACCAACACGAAACACTCTTTTATATAGCACACTACTACGCGCGGATATTTTTGCGATGGAAAGAGTGGGGTCAAGTTGATCACTTTTCTTAATGTTGCACTGCGTGCAAAGCGGTTGTAGATTTTTCTTATCATGAATACCACCTGCGCGAAGCGGTACAATATGGTCCATATGCATTTCTTTTCCGGTTCCTTTTTTCTCACATGTGCCCGCAATCACAGAACGAGACCAACCAGCGCATAATACTTTCTTTTTACTACGCAATGCACGAACCGCTTTTGTCCACGACGACCAATCTCCATCAGATAGCCATTCTTGTTCACGCACAGAATTGGCCCGAGCGATTTGGCATTTTTCGCATTCATTATGAAGACCTTTTTCCATACTACGCGAGATAGCAAAATGCTGTGGAGTTAATTCTTGCTTGCACACAGAGCAACGCATGGTCGGACCTACATTTAGCACAAACCATGAACGAATCTCGTCGTCGTCCATCAACGAACCATCTGCGTGTATCCAATTAGAGCGAGATTTCGTAATGCGCGCATCGCGATATGCCTTATAACATACCTTGCAGTACGCTTGTAGTCCCCAACGCTGCGCTTGTTTATTGAACGCAAAATCAAATTGCTCAATTGGGACTTTTGGATTAAGAAAAGTCGGATTCCTTTTATCGTGTTCATTCATAGAGAATTCGGGATATTTTTTTCCATGATAAAACGGGCACCGTCGGAAGGGCCCAATGCGTTTCCGTATCGTCGCGTAGAGTGTATCCGCTTGACGATGTTGCGTACGACCGAGATTACCGCTGACTTTTCGTTTTGGCTTCATATCGCTCCATACTACTCGTATTTTTTATATTTACAAACAAAAACAGTCGATTACTGCGGCTGTTTTATGATAGCCCTTCGGTTAAAGCTCCCGCTTATGCATATTCGCAATCTCACTACGGAGGAGGTGAACTTTCTCAAATGCTTTTTTAGCCAATTCCTTCTCTTCTTCCGAAGCCGTTTCGTCTACGAGGCGAAAGGCTTGCCCGACGGCATCAATCATTTCTTCCATACTTTTTTCCACCGCAGCCATGATAATTTCCGGCGGTATGTTTTTCTTGCCGCCATATTTTACAATCCACCACCAATAAATCATTCGTACACGCAGTATGTTAAGAAACCGCTGTACCGAGAACCAGCACTCGCTTAAGAAAATCTTCATTTGTTACATCCTACCACTTTTCACCCGACAAAAACAGCCCGACTGCGCTGAAACTCTGTGGGACAAGCCGACCGTACAACATTCTCACATTCTGCAAAATGTGAGAATGTTTTTATGTGGAAAAATAGATATCTAGTGGCAACGGAAATCCCCATCTGGTGAATGCATAGCGCTCATCGCAAAAACAAAGTAGAGATCTTGAGCGTTCTGCTCCTGCGTTGGTACATATGCCTCGAGCCAACTACGCAAATAATAATCGTATCCTGCGGCATCCTGAATATCGTCGACAAGATAAACTTCTATAGGAATAGATGCTGTTTTATCAAATGAAAGAATGCCGACTCCCGCGTATGCTTTTTGTACTTCTTCTCGCGAGAACGCGCTCTTCCGAAACTCCCCGACTATATAATCGCAATGATTGGATTGGCCAAAGTTTCCGAACTCCGCCATCTTTGTCAACAGTGTTGATTGCGCTGGATGAAGTGGTTGTGCCGTATTTTGAAAATGCCTCTGCAAAACGCGTAATTGGTAATTATGTAGAGGTATCTTCCAGGTCATAACGATAAGGAAAAGTACAAAAAATCCAAAAAAGAAAACAGCAATCCATAGCAACATACACCCAACAATAGACAGTAATTCTTTTATCATTGCAACCATTTTTGAGCCAACTGATAAAATTCGTTCGCGATTTGTAACCCGCGCTTGTTCGCTTCCGGATGCGCATGAGGCGCTTTATACATTGAATAAAGCGTCGCAATAATTTCCGGTTTTTCGCTGAGGTCAATATACTTTTTCCATTCATCAACTACCAAGCGCATTTTCGCGGCTGCAAAGAAAATATTATGTTTCGATTCTACAACATATTTGTATAAATACGAGCGTGGAATATTTTTGATTTCTCTCGATGATAATTTTGAGTCAGCGGGATTCGGGTTATAGTAACCATTTTGTATAAGATCGCGGGCAGTATCCATTTGCACCTGTGCAATTCCCGCAGAAACATTTTTGCCGATAAAGAAAACTGCTAGATTTTCAAATATATCTTCAAATGGAGTAAACCGTGCAATTTCGTCAATAATAATCGCCCCGAGTAGATATGGATCTACATTAAATCTTTTTGCGGCAGAAAAGATAAGTTCTTGTTGGGGTTGCAATTTTATCTTTGCCTTTTCTTTCGTTATTTTCCATTTTTCGTCGTAAGTAACAATGAGCGGTCCGCCGTCTTTCTCAAGCGTGTATTGATACAATTGTACATAACGCGCAAGTACCGGCGTAGATAATGCGTTGCGTGTATCGTTCGCGTAAGTGAATAGTTTATGGGAAGAAACAGAGAGTTTTTCTAATTCATCACTTTTCGGCACGCGCGACCGCGTGCGCAGATATGTGCCGTGTTTTCCACTTACCGCATACACACCTTCAAATTTCCCATCCCTCGCAAGTTGTACCGCTTCATCCAACGAGTACGCGTGGAGCGTATCCGTCACAAACACAACATTCTTTCCCTTTCCATCCGCAACTACGAGGATGATTTTCATACAGAAATTATACCACCAGACAACAATCAGTAAATCCACTTTTCACACGATAAAAACAGCAGCGCGGTATATCCAATCATCTTTCCTGTCCGCCAAAGCATTTGCGAAGGCGTGTAAAATATCTATATGAACATGTATTACGACATTCTCACATTCTTAAGAATGTGAGAATGTTTTTATGAGGGTGAACATGCGACGGCCGTACGGCGAGAGCGAGTGCCCTACTTCCCTGCCGCGGTACTTCTTATCCACAAGTCCGGCAAGCGCCAGCCGCCGAGTATGTTCAGCGATTGTTTTAAGATTGCAATGCAGATTTTTTGCTATAGTGATCAGTGAAAGTCCGCTTGATGCATGAAGCATGAGAAGTATTTCAAGACGGCGATGGTTTGCGATGCCTTTAAAATGCCTTTCTAATTGTTTTGGCGTCTTCATATATATCAAATCTTACCA
>CAYORD010000024.1:0-8480 GCA_964406265.1 uncultured Candidatus Saccharibacteria bacterium
ATCTTAAATCGGCAAAAACGCTTCGCATACCGGCAAGCATCATAACGCCGTCATGGGACAACTTGACGACTAAATCGCTGATTCAAGTAACACCAGACGCGGTGTTGGTGTGGAATGAAGAGCATGCGCGTTCAGTGTGTCAGTACCATCATATTTCGAAACAGATAATAAAAATAGTTGGCGCTCCACAATTTGATGCATGGTTTAACCGCCACGCTCCCTTCCACACCAGAGAACAATTTGCCGGCTCATATGCGCTTGACCCGAATCGGAAATTTCTTTTGTATATTTCTTCCGCATCGGCTGGACGGCGCAATCCGGATGCCATTCGTCTCTTACGCAATGCCTGCGATGCCAGTGCAGATCCGTTCGTACGGGCCGTGCATATTCTCGTGCGTCCCTATCCGGGGTACGAAATGTTTTCAGTCGTGGAGGATTTGCCCGGCGTAACGGTCTTGCCAGCTCCGGTAGAAGGGAGGCGCACGCTCCGCGATGATACGGTATTTTACGATTCTATCTTCCATTCTTTTGCCGTGGTTGCGCTCGATAGCGCGGCGTTTTTTGATGTAATGGCGATCGGCAGGCCGGGCATTGTCTATCGCAATGCGCATTTTGACGATATTCAAAGTGCTGAACATTTTTCCGCGCTCATGGGCCGCGGCGCGCTCTATGAGGCGAATTCTGGTTCTGATTTTTCGTCCATTATTTCACGATTACTTTCCGGTAACGACGAGCGTGCCGCACGCCGCGCTGAATACTTAAAAAGGTTCATTCGCCCGCGCGGCATTGCAAAAGACGCTGGCGGCGTTGTTGCGGATGAAATTGAGAAGATGCTATGACCTACCCTTTATCAAAACGGGTACAGTTGTACGGCTTCGCCGTCGCGGCGATCGCGCTCTTTCCTTTCTTTGCGTTTCTTGCGCGCGTCCGCGCGCGGAGACGCACAAAAGGCGCGCTGCGTATATTGGTCGTACCGATACTCACGCGGGTGGGCGATCTCGTCTGTTCAACGCCCGTGTTTCGGGAAATAAAGATACACATTCCGCATGCGCACATTGCGGTTGTAGCCGGCCGGAAGGCGAATGGAATTCTTGCGCACAATCCCCGCATTGATACTCTGATTGACTACAATGATGAACGATTTCACGGATGGCGCGGCAGAGTGCATTTTTTCCGCTTTTTATTTTCGGAGCGGTTTGATGCGGTCATATCGCTTGGTTCAAGCGTGAACGGGACGCTTGCCGGCATTTTCTCCGCCGCGCCCGTGCGCGCGAAAATAACCGTGGAGCATCCGCCGTTACTTGAATGGGCGACTGACTGGATAAACACACGGCGTTTCTGTTATATGACCGGAACATTCCTCCAACAGACCTATCTTTCGACACTTTCTGCAATCGGTATTGACGCATCGCATGCGCCGGCGATCAAAGAAGTGTTTCCGACCGAGGCGGGGGAGAAAAAAGCGCGCGCATTTTTGGAAAGCGCTTTTGGCTCAATCCTGCCGCTTCTCGTCGGCATTACCGTCTCGGCGGGAAATAAAATAAAAGAATGGCCGCTTGAACGATTTGCGGAGGTTGCGGATATGCTTGCGGAAAAATATGGCGCCCGGGTTATTTTCATCGACAGTCCGGCGAACCGCGAGCGCGCGCTTACCGCCATTCGTCTGATGCAGAAGCGGGAGGCGGCCGTTGCGGCCACCCATTTTTCTTTGGAAGAACTTCCGTCACTCATTGCGCGGCTTTCGGTTTTTATCGCGGTTGATACGGGCACGATTTATATTGCGCACGCGCTCAAAATCCCGCTCGTTGATATTCTGGGACCAGTGCATCCGGATGAACAGCCGCCGAACGACGAACGGAGCGTGCAGGTACGTCCCGCACCAGGCATTGCGCCTTCATCGTTTGTGCTTGCAGCGCAAAGCCGTAACGGCAATCATATGAGGGCGGTTCTCTCTATTACTGCGCCGCAGGTTAGTGCGGCCTTTGAATTACTTATTGCCCGCGGATTTATTTCTGTAAACACCGCTATTTATGCGCACCATCAGTAAAAAATTCTCTCATTGGTGGCGGCTTTTTAATGCGCTGTATCACGGTTTCAGGCGGCGCATGGCGTTCTCCATCTTTTTGGGTTTTACATCCAGTTTTCTTGAAGGATTTGGCGTGGCGCTTCTCGTGCCGCTCATTGCATTTCTGATGAATGGGAATGGCGCGCCGACAGGCGCCTTGGAGAAATTCATTTCAGCGCTTCCGATCGGCTTTTTGGGGAGCTGGTCTTTTAAAGCGGTTTTTATTTTGGTTGCAGTTTTATTTTTGGCAAAAGGAGCCGTGCTGTTTTGGGCGGGCGTGTTCCGCTCAAATACGCGTACTCGTTACAGCAAAATGATGCGCGAGCGTTTATACCGTCAGATGCTTCTTTCTTCTTTTTCATATCTGCGCTCGCAAAAGATAGGCAACTTTGATCATGTGCTGGTCTCCGACTTGAAATCAAGCGCGAAATTACTCCAATTCTCAACCGAAGTCATTAGTTCGGTGGCGAATCTGTTTTCGTATGCCGCCATTGCCTTCGTGCTTTCTCCGTCAATCGCGGCAGTCACGCTGGCAGGCGGCGCATTATTTCTTTTTGCGTGGAACCCGGTGTTTATGCGCATGCACGCGCATATGCGCACGCTCATGCGCATACGGACAGACACTGCCCACGCGATAGGCGAGACGCTCATCGGCATCAAAACCATCAAAGCGCTTGCCGTTGAAAAGGAGTCGCTTTCGCGCGTGCGCGGATATTTCGACACCACGGAGATGATCGAACGGAAGAAAGATCTCGTGCGCCTTGGAGCTAAATTATCGGTTGAGCCGATCTCCCTGCTTTTTATTTCCGGCGTGTTTGCGGTTTCGTATTTTTATTTATCCTTTGATATCACGACCTTTGTTCCGATTGTGTATTTAATACAGCAAATGTTCGTGCGCACGAGCAAGATTCAATCGTCACTGCATATGGTCGAAGATACGCTCGTGCCGGCGGAACGAGTGGCGGAAATGATTACAGAAACCGAAGCGAACAAAGAGCCGCGCGGCGGGACATTGCCTTTTACATTTAATACGGAACTCGCGTTGTCTCATATATGTTTTTCATACCGCGGCGAACCCGTTTTTTCTGATCTTTCTTTTTCCGTACAGCGCGGTGAATTTGTCGGTATCATCGGACCGACGGGATCTGGGAAAACGACGATGGTTGATCTCTTGCTCCGCCTGATGGAGCCGTCAGGCGGTCGGGTACTCTTGGACGGCAGCGACGCGGCGCAATTCCGGATTGCGGATTGGCGCAAAAAAATCATGTATGTGCCGCAGGAGAGTTTCCTTCTGAATGCAACCATTGCCGATAATGTGCGGTTCCTGCAAAATGACATTTCTGATGCTGCAGTGAAAGAGGCAATTGCGCGCGCACAGCTCGGAAGTTTGGTGGCGCGCGTGCCGAAAGGAATTGATACGCAGGTGGGAGAGCGCGGCGCGGAACTTTCCGGCGGAGAACGCCAGCGCATCGCGATTGCGCGCGCACTCGCGCGCAATCCCGAGATTTTGATTTTTGACGAAGCGACCAGCGCGCTTGATTTTGAGACCGAAGCGTCGGTGAAGAGCGTGATTGACGGATTAAAGGGAACGGTAACTATTATCGTCATTGCACACCGCATTTCAACCGTCCTTGGCGCCGACCGTATTATCGCGCTTGATAACGGGCGGATTGTTGAAGAGGGAAGCCCGAAAGAACTTCAAGAGAACCCGACTTCTTATTTGTCGCGAATGCTATCGTTTGTCGCATGAAAACCATCTTCATTTCAATTCTTTCCGGCGTTGAGGCAAAAGCGATTTTGCGCACCGATATTCTTGCTTCTCTTTTGGCGCGTACCGATATCCGCGTGGTGCTTTTTCTCAAAAATAAAGAACGCGTTGCGTTTTATGAAAAAGAATTTGCGCATCCGCGCCTGTTGTACGAAGTGGTCACTGAATACACATTTTCTGTCTGGAATAGCGTGTTTGAGTTTTTGAAGCATTTTTTAGTGCGCACTAATACACTTGCATTGTACCGCAGGATTCTTTTCATTGACCGAAAGAATATTTTTGCGTTTGCCGGCAGTTCCTTTCTGAGTTTTATTTTGGCGCGACCCGTGTGTCAGCGCGCCGCGCGCTTTCTGGATGCTCGCTTTGCACGGGATACGATTTTTTCCGCTACCTTTGCGCGCCATCAGCCGTCTCTCGTATTTCTTGCTAATTTGTTTGACCCGGTTGAGATAAGCATGCTTCGCGAAGCAAAACGGCGCGGTGTGCGCAGCGTCGGTTTTATAAATTCATGGGACAAAATCGCATCAAAAGGATTTTTACGGCTTTTACCAGATGTCGTGATTGCGCCAAATGAAATGGTGAAGAAAGAGGCGATACACTACGATACGGTTCCCGCCGAAATAATTTTTGTATCAGGTGTACCGCAGTATGATGCCTATTGGAATACGGACGGACTCCTGTCTCGCGATGAGTTTTTCCGGAAAATCGGCATTGATCCAAAAAAGAAACTCATTGTGTTCGGTCCTATGGGAAAGACGCTCAGCAATTCCGATTGGGATATGATTGATACGATGCACGCCGTGCTCCGCGCTCATATTCCCGAGGCCGAACTGCTCGTGCGCTTTCAGCCGAATGATTTTGCGGGCGATGAATCGGAATTTAAAAAGCGGCCGTGGCTGCATGTAGAGGTGCCGGGCATCCGCTTTGGCACGGGGCGCGGCATGGATTGGGATATGACCGCCGCGGAGTTGCTGCATTTAAAAAATACGCTCTTCCACTGTTCGCTTGTTATATCGTACGCATCAAGCATTTCAATTGACGCGGCAATTTTTGAGAAGCCAGTCATCAACATCGGATTTGAAATACGACAAGGCGATCCGGCTCAAAAACAACCGACGAGACGCTATGGCACGGTTCATTACAAAAAAGCGCTCGCGACCGGTGGAATCCGTTTAGTTAAAAACGAAGGCGACTTGATTATGTGGATTAAAAAATACCTCACACATCCGGAATTGGATGCCGAAGGCCGGGCGCACCTCGTGCAGGAACAGTGCGTCTTTACTGATGGCAATGCTGGCCAGCGCATAGCGAATGTTCTTTTGGAACGGTTATAATCCAATACCATGGAACTTTCTCGCAAAAAGATATGCGTCGTGAACGGAAAAAGAGGGGGCTTCAACGCGCTTCTTCCCACCATGCGCGCCATTGAAGCGGATCCATCGCTGACACTCCAAGTGCTCCTTACTGATATGCATCTCTCGGAGCAATTCGGCTATACGCTTGACTATGCGAAGCGCTATATTTCCATCGCCAAGACCGTGCCGCTCAATCAAACGGGCGGACGCGCGCGCGAGCGCGTTGAGGCGCTCGGTAGGGGGCTCATGGGGCTTGCCGCCGCCTTTGACGAGTTGAGGCCCGACATCATACTTATCTTGGGCGATCGTTCCGAAACCCTTATTGCCGCGTTTGCCGCACTCCAACTCGGCATTCCCGTCGCGCACATACAGGGGGGCGAAGTGTCCGGTAATTTGGACGGCATTCAGCGACACGCGATTACCAAACTCGCGCATCTCCACTTCACCGAAACAGAGCGCGCGCGCCGCGCCGTTTTGCATTTAGGAGAGGAACGATGGCGCGTCGCGCGCGTCGGCGCGCCGTATCTGGATTTTATTTTCCAAAAATTATACACGCCAGAATTGGAAGTCCGCGCGAAGTTTGATCTCAAAAAAGGCGAGCCGTTCCTCCTCGTACTCCAACACTCGGAAACCAGAACGCCGGAGCGTAGCCGTCCGGATATGGAAGAAGTACTCTCCGCAGTTGAATCGGCAAAGCTTCGCGCGATCGTCGCGTATCCGTGTTCCGATCAGGGGTACGAAGGCATTATAGAAGCGATTGAGTCGCGGCGCGGCAATCCGAAGTTTTCCATGCATAAAAACATTCCCGCAGAGGATTTTATCGGGCTTCAGGCGTGCGCATCCGTGCTCGTCGGCAATTCTTCGGCGGCGATTTATGAAGCGCCCTACTTGTACCTGCCGGCAGTGTCAGTTGGGAGCCGCCAGCGCAAGCGCGAGCGAGAGAATAATGTTATTGATGTGCCGCCGGAACGCGAACTCATTAAGAAAGCAATTGATACGGCGCGTTTTGACAAAAAGTTCCGAAACGGTCTTATGCGTCTGCGGCATATTTATGGAGATGGAAAGGCGTACAAGCGGATTGTAAATGCTCTGCGCAAAGCCCCTCTGCGCGACCGGCTCTTTCGGAAAGCCCTTACGCGTTACAGCATAAAACGCCAATTGTTTGACCGATATATAAAACCAATTACCGACCGCTTGCGCGCGTAACAAAAACCACGCCGTTTTTGTTCCATAAAATGGATAAGTACGGGAAAAATAGAAAAATCAGAAAGGCAGAAAAAATGAAAGAAAAAAAAGAAGAGAAGCAGTTGACGGTATTGGTGCTTGGCGGAGACGGGTATCTCGGGTGGCCGACGGCGATGTATTTTTCCGCGCGGGGTCATACAGTTGCCATTGTTGACAATTTGCAGAAGCGGCAAATGGAAGAAGAAGTCGGTGGTGAACCACTGTTCCCTCGTCCCCCTCTTCAACGAAGGGTTAAGTTTTGGAACTCATTCGGGCAAGGGCAACCTATAACGCTACCCCCCGGCAATGTTATTAATATCGCAACAAATGGTCCAGCGCTCATTGATTTCGTTCAGAGATTTAAGCCTGATGTGATTATTCACTATGCGGAACAACCCTCGGCGCCGTACTCAATGTGGAGCCGGTCGCGGGCAGTTAATACGGTCGTGAACAATAGCGCCGGCACGATCAATGTGTTGTTCGCGATTCGAGAACTTAAGCGCAAAACAGGCAAGGAAGCGCATCTCGTCAAACTCGGTACCATGGGTGAGTATGGCACGCCGAACATTGACATTGAGGAAGGGTGGTTGGAAATCAACCACAACGGACGGAGTGACCGACTTCCGTTTCCGAAACTTCCAGGGAGTTTCTATCACGCGAGCAAGGTCGCGGACTCTGCGTACATTGAGTTTGCGTGTCGCGCGTGGGGGATTCGAGCAACAGACCTCAACCAGGGAGTTGTGTACGGCATTAACACAGATGAGACCGTTCTTCATCGGCACTTGGTCACCAGTTTTCATTATGACCATGTATTCGGAACCGCATTCAACCGTTTCATTGTACAAGCAGTCGCCGAAGTGCCGCTTACGGTGTACGGAAGTGGTACACAGACGCGCGGATACTTGAATATCCGAGATACGCTCCAGTGCGTTGCTTTGGCGGCGCAGAATCCGCCGGAGGCAGGAGAGTTTCGCGTTTTCAATCAGTTCACCGAGCAGTTCTCGGTATTAGATCTTGCAGAGAAGGTGAAGCGAGTAGGTAACGCACTCGGTCTCACGGTGTTCATTGACCACATCTCAAATCCGCGCGTGGAAAAAGAAGCACATTACTATAATGCGAAAAACACCGGACTCATTTCGCTTGGGCTTGAGCCGCACCTGCTCACCAATGAAGTAATTGCGGAAATGCTTCAGAAAGTCATTACAGCGCAACAAACGATTGACCGAAGCGTTATTGTACCGCAAATACTATGGCGTCCAGCCGAAGAAACGCCATCAATCTAAACACCGCACCCGATGTATGCAAAACATCGGGTGTTTTTTATGAGTTATACTTTCTGTATGCGTTTACTTATTACCGGCAGTTCAGGATTTATCGGTTCCCATGTCGTAGAAGAAGCTCGTGCGCGCGGACACGAAGTCGTGCCGTTTGATATACAAGAAAATCCGCGCGACGACTTTCGCGATCTTGATTCTATAAAACGCGCATGCAAGAAATCAAAGCCGGACGCGGTGATTCATCTTGGGGCGTTACCGTCCATACCGCAGTCAATTAAAGAGCCGGCAGTAACCTATGAGACGAATGTGCGCGGCACCTGGAATGTGCTGGAGGCCGCGAGGACATATGGCGCGCGGCGATTAGTGTTCGCCTCATCCGCCGCGGTGTACGGAAAGACGGGCGAAGAATATGCTGGTAAGCCGCTTTCGGAAGATCTACCGCTTCAACCAAAAAATCCGTATGGGCTTGCGAAAAAAATCGGCGAGCACATGGTAGAACTGTGGTCGCGAGACGGGCTGTGGGAGGGGATTGACGGCGTGTCTTTGCGATTTTTCAATGTATTCGGTCCCCGCCAAAAGCGCGACAGCGCCTATGCGACCGCTGTAGAACGGTTTTTACATCAGGCGAAAAATAAAGAGTCGCTCACGATTGTATCGCCCGGCACTCAGCGGCGCGATATGGTGTTTGTGAAAGATGTCGCGCGTGCGGTGCTGAATGCCGCGGAAGCGGAAGATCCGTTTTGTGGAGTCATTATAAATATCGGGAGCGGCAAGAATTATTCCATTCAAGA
>CAYORD010000025.1:0-8431 GCA_964406265.1 uncultured Candidatus Saccharibacteria bacterium
CAATGGAAATCTCGCCATGGAAAGCATTGCTGGAGTATAAGAGGTCTCTCAAATTGAACGACTTTCAGAAACAATTGATTGTCGGGTCACTGTTGGGAGACGGAAATTTGCGGATAGCAGGAAGAAATCGTGAGGCACATCTTACAGTGGATCACAGTGAACAACAACGAGCGTATGTGCTATGGAAATATCACATGATGCGTGAGTGGGTTATCACACCACCGAAAGTGCTGACGCGCGTTTACCACAAAGATACGCGCAGGGTGTTAACCTCCTTGCGATTTCAGACGATAAGCCACGAAGAATTTTCTTTGTGGTACAAAATCTTTTATTGCGACGGGATTAAGATTATACCCGAACATATTCAGGATATTCTTACCTCGCCTATCTCTCTTGCAGTATGGTTTATGGATGACGGCAACAAGAATCATCAAGCCGTGTTTCTGAACACACAACAGTTTGAAAAGCATGAACAGGAACGCCTTACGGCGTGCCTGCGTGAAAACTTCGGACTGCAGTGTACGCTCAACAAGCACTGGCTCTATAAAGGAAAGCAGTTGTACCGAATTCGCGTGGATACCAAGTCCACCCGAGTCCTGCATCATCTTATCAGCGGTTATATGTTGCCCTCAATGACTTATAAAATTCCGTTTGTCCCCGTAACGACTTCTCCGACTTTTGTCGGAGGGATAGCGGTTTGACTGACCGCTATAACACGTCGATGCCCTTCTTCCATGGAAGGGCAGTGATATAGTCTATTCCTTTGGTAACAAAGGGTAACAATGGAGCTGGGTAAGCGGTTCGTGAGCCCAGCAAAAATTTTCTCGTCGAGGAGAAACTGTTATATAATTGACCAACCAAAAAAACGAAAATAAAGTAAAAAGTAAACTGACTCATAACGGTAGAGTCCGGACGTTTTGTCTCAAAACGCGGACAATATCGTGGGAAGTCTCCGCCTTAGGCGGATGACCCCGTAACGACTTCTCCGCTGTATAATCGGAGAGAGTTGTCCGTTACAGGACAGCTAACATGTCAGTCCCGACACTGAGAAAGTCGGGAAAGGTATAGTCTAAGCCATAAGTAATTATGGAAGAAACATTGTCAGACCGTCGTGAGACAGGTTGGTCTCCTATCTACTGCAGGCGCAGATTCTTGAGGGGAGTCATTTTTAGTAAAGTATTGCTACTTCGCGAAGTAATTCGTGATGACAATGCGGCTAATAACGGTGGAAGCTTTCTGATACGATTCGACTTGGTTGGTCCCAAGCGTTCGGACAAATATCGGAAAGTTAATACCGTGGGAAGTTGTGAATTTCGTTGAGGGTTTTATGTGTGGGGTGTGTCAAGGACTGTCCTGCAGATTGCTTGGTATGGAGACGGAAACGTCAATACCATATCGGATCTGACGACCTGTGAGCTGACTGCCACAGCTATCGGTGCCAGCCAGACGACACCTCACACATCATTTTTTTTGGGCAAAGTATGAACTTTGCCCTCTCAACGAAGTTCACAATCCCGTAACGACTGAGTCCGAGAGGACGAGATAGCAATGTAACAGTTGCTATAATATGCCGACACCCTCGTCCGCTTTTGCGGAATGGGTGAAGATATAGTCTACACACTTAGTGATAAGTGAATATGTGACGAGAGGACCAAAATGAACGGACCTCTGGTGTACCGGCTGTCCTGCCAAGGGCATCGTCGGGTAGCTATGTTCGGAACGGATAACCGCTGAAAGCATCTAAGCGGGAAGCCAACCCCAAGATAAGGAATCGTTATAGGCCGGTGAGAGATTATCACCTTGATAGGCGCTCGGTGTACACAGAGCAATCTGTTGAGCCAAGGCGTACTAATCGGCCGATTCCTCTACGGAAACAAGTAACCCTTTAGTTCTGCTTTTTATCATTGATGATTGATTTTTAAGAGTTTTGTTTTGGTGGCTCGACGGTAGGGCAACACCTCTTCCCATTCCGAACAGAGCCGTTAAGCCTACTAGTGCCGATGGTACCGCCATTCGTGGTGGAAGAGTAGGTAGCCGCCAAAACAAAGCTTTTAAAAATCGGTAATTCAGTTACCAGTTATTCAGTTATGAGTTATCATGTTGGAATGCTTTCATGGGCGCGAAAAAGACAACTCGCGTACGGCGGCATTGCCGCGCTGTTTTTTGTGCTTGTTTTTGGCGCACCGATTTTGTCACGCACTATTCGGGGGTCCTCATGCGCCGACGGCAGGCAGAACGGTTCTGAAACCGGCACCGATTGTGGTGGCGCGTGCGTGCTCCTTTGTCCGAACACTGCGGCGGAGCCGCGCACCATTTGGCAGCGGGTATTTCCGGAAGGCGGCGGCATCGCAAGCGCGGTGTTGTATGCAGAAAATCAAAACAAAAGCGCGAGTGCCTTTGACGCTCCGTATCAAGTAAAAGTGTACGACTCTTTCGGATTGCTTGTTGCGGAAAAGCGCGTCACAGCGATGATTCCTACAAACGGAACCTTTGCCGTTTTTGCGCCAAATCTTTTTGTCGGTGAGCGCGTTCCTGTGCGTGCATCGTTTGAGCGCACAGCGCCGATTGTATGGCGCCGCGATGTGTTACCGCTTGATGCGGTGCGTGTGGCGCGTTTGCAATTTTCGCTCACTCCTCAGCCGCGCGTTGAAGCGGAGATTATTAATACAACAAAAAATTCTCTCAGCGCGCTAGCCGTTGCCATTTTGTACGACGCGAGCGGCAACGCGGTCGGCGCGTCGCAAACCATTATGGAGCATATCGGTGCAGGTGCGAGCGCGCTGATTTCGTTCGTATGGCGCGCGCCGTTTGCGGATTCGCCCGTACGCGCTGAAGTATTAACGGCGGCGCGCGCCGTCCGCTAACCGTATGCATAGCCGCTTCGGTATTGACTGGATTCTTTTTGGTGCGACGCTTCCGCTCGCGCTTGCCGGACTTTCGGTGCTGGCCTCGTTTGGCGGCGAGGAGCGTTTTTTCTCTCGGCAAACTATCTGGCTTTGTATTTCAATTGCCGCCTTTTTTGCCGCGTCGTTTGTGGATTGGCGTTTTTTGCGCCGAACGCGCTTCGCGTTCGGCGCCTATCTCGCCTCGCTTTTACTTTTGTGCTGGGTCGCCTTTTCCGGCGCGGTTATCAAAGGCGCGCAGAGTTGGTTTGATTTCGGGGCTTTTTCTTTTCAGCCCGTTGAGTTTGCAAAACTCGCGCTCATTATTCTTCTCGCCAAATATTTTTCCCGACGGCACATTGAAATCGCGCATATGCGGCACATCATCATCTCCGGCGCATACGCGCTCGTGCCTTTCGCGCTTCTCTTGCTTCAGCCGGATTTCGGCTCTGCCGTGATTGTGTTTTTGCTCTGGCTTGGGATGATGTCGCTCTCCGGTATTTCAAAAAAGCACCTCGCGTTCGTATTCGTACTCGGAGCGCTCTCGTTTGCTCTGTTGTGGTTTTTTGTTTTTTCCGATTATCAAAAAGCGCGCATCGTCAATTTCGTCCATCCGCTCGCGGATGTGCGTGGGAGCGGGTACAACGCGCTTCAATCAATGATTGCGGTTGGAAGCGGCGAGGCGTTCGGCAAAGGCGTCGGGTACGGCACGCAGTCGCGCCTCAAGTTTCTTCCCGAATATCAGACCGATTTCGTATTTGCCGCGTTCTCCGAAGAATGGGGGTTCGCGGGAGCGCTCGCACTTTTCACACTCTACGGCGTCATTTTGTGGCGCTTGCTCGTTGCCGCATACGGAGGCGAGACGAATTTTGAAACCCTTTTCGCGCTCGGGGTTGCGGTGTTTTTTACGGCGCATTTTTTGGTAAATGTCGGAATGAATATCGGCCTCTTGCCCGTGACCGGCGTTACGCTTCCGTTCCTTTCGTACGGCGGGTCGCACCTCTTGATGGAGTTTCTATCGCTTGGGGTGATTATGGGTTTTCGCCGTCATTCGCGCTCGGCGCAGAAGGAGTTAATCAGCAACGAGCTAGTGGGAGTGGTGTGAGTGAGATTTTGTTTTTCCCATCTCGCCCTTTTCCAAAGGGGGAGAACAAAGAGGGGGTCTCTCACACCCCTCCGCCTCGCGGACTCGGCACCTCCCCTTAGGTTAAGGGCAGGATGGAAGAAAATACGGCCCAAAACAAGGGTTTCCTGATAATCTACCGATTTTCTATGGATTCTCCCAACTATTTGCTATAGCGTTTAACTGGAATAGGTGAGTTTTCTTGATTCTTTTTGGCGGTTTAGATAGTATGCGGTGATAATGTGGAAATACAGAATATGGGCGCTCACAATTTTTCTTGCCGCGGCGGGCGTGGGGTTTTTTGTATATAAAAGCGAAATGAATGCCGGGCGGTTTGCGTTTAAACTGGGGCTTGACCTCCGGAGCGGCTCGCACCTTGTGTACCGCGCGGACACAAAATCCGTACCTGCCGGAGAAGTGGCGAACGCGATGAAATCGCTCCGCGATGTGGTAGAACGGCGCGTGAACTCGTTCGGCGTTTCCGAGCCGATTGTACAAGTGGAGCGCGGCGGCGCGTTTGGCGGCGGCGAGAACCGTTTGATTGTGGAACTCCCCGGTATTACGGATGTGAAGGAGGCCGCGGCGCAAATCGGTAAAACCCCCTTGCTTGAGTTTAAACTGATGAAAGACACGACGGGACTATCGGAAGAAGAATTACAAAAGAAAACCGCGGATGAACTCTTTGCCGACACGGGGCTGACGGGGCGGCTCGTCAGCCGTGCGCAACTTTCCTTCGACCAGACAACCGGCGAGCCGGTCGTAGTTTTGTCATGGATGAGCGAAGGTGAAAAGTTGTTCGCAAAACTCACGAAAGAAAATGTGGGGAAGACGCTCGGAATCTTTTTGGACAACGCGCCGATTTCGCTTCCGGTGATTCGCGAAGAGATTGCAAGCGGCAATACCGAGATTTCCGGCAATTTTAAAATTGAGGAGGCGCGCACGCTTGTGCGCGACTTAAACTACGGAGCGCTCCCCGTGCCGGTGGCGCTTGCGTCGGTACAAACCATCGGCGCGTCGCTCGGCTCTGAAGCGGTAACCGCAGGCACGCGCGCCGGGCTCTGGGCGTTTGCCGTTATCGCCGCGTTTTTGATGTTGTGGTATCGCTTGCCCGGGCTTCTTGCAACCCTTGCGCTCGGTGCGTACATCGCGCTCAACCTCGCGATTTTTAAATTAATTCCTGTAACTCTTACTGCCGCGGGCATTGCGGGGTTTGTGCTTTCTATGGGTATGGCGGTAGACGCGAACATACTCATTTTCGCGCGGTTGAAAGAAGAGTTGCGCAAAGGAAAAGGCGTTGCCGACGCGCTCAAAGAAGGGTTCGCGCGCGCGTGGCCTTCTATTCGCGATTCCAATACTTCCAGCATCATCACGGCGGTCATTTTGTACTACTTTGCCGCAACGCCTGTCGTGCGCGGATTCGCGCTCGTGTTCGGGCTTGGCGTTGTGGTGAGTATGTTTACGGCGATTACCGCGTCGCGGATGTTCCTCTACGCGCTCGGGACTTCGAGCAACGGCGGCGTTTCGCGATTTTTGTTCGGCAGCGGAATTAAATAAAAAATTATGTTTGTCATAACGCACCGGAAATTTTTCTATATCATCTCCGGCATACTTGTTGCCGCGTCTTTTGCAGCGCTCGCGCTGTGGGGCTTGAACCTTGGCATTGATTTTAAGGGCGGGGCGCTTTTGGAAATTAACTATGCGGCAAGCGTTCCGGACAAAGTCGAGATTGAAAAGATGCTCGCGCCTGTTGATGCGTACGCATCGGTGCGTCCGGTCGGCGATTCTGGTTTTATTATCCGTTTGCGCGAAATTACCGACGATGAGCATCGCGCACTTTTGACCACTCTTTCATTTGGCGGCGCACACACGGTAACTGAAATTCGTTTTGATTCCATTGGACCACTCCTCGGTCGTGAAGCCGCGCTCAAGTCGCTTTTGGCGATTGCGCTCGTGATTATTTGTATCGTCCTCTTCATCACTTTTGCGTTTCGGAAAGTGTCGGAACCCGTGTCGTCGTGGAAGTACGGCGTGATTACGATTATTGCCCTCTTGCATGATGTTTTGATTCCAGTCGGCATGTTTGCGTACCTCGGGCATTTCATGGGTGTGGAAATAGATACGTTGTTTGTCACTGCACTTCTGGTGGTGCTCGGGTTTTCTGTGCATGACACGATTGTGGTCTTTGACCGCGTGCGCGAACATTTGCGCTTGAACAAAACGCTCAACCAGCACAAGCCCTTTGACGCGGTGGTTGGCGAGAGCGTTTCGGCTACGATAGGCCGCTCGGTGAATACCTCGCTCACGACCATTCTCGCGCTCGTCGTCTTGTATTTTCTCGGTCCCATTTCCACCCAATACTTTTCTCTTGCGCTCATTATCGGCATCATCGCCGGCACCTATTCCTCCATCTGCATCGCCTCGCCCTTGCTTGTGACAGTTGAACAACGACAAAAGCGCAGTTGACTTCTTTTCCACTATCTATATACTATTCCAATCCCCTCGAAGTGAGGGGAGTTCGTTGAAAATTGAAGAAGTAGTATTGAGAATAGTGCAAGTCAAGTTAATTCCTAGTGAAAAAAAGTATTTTGATTCCAACGAGCGAAATTAAATTCTAATCTTCCTTTTTGTTCCGTTTGCCATTTTTGCCCACGCTTGCGTGGTTGCAAAAATGAGCACCCCCTCACCAATTTTACCGAATAAACAAATTGCTCAAAGATTCCAGTCATCCTGGTTAATTTTTGAAAAAGCGGTATTAGTTTGTTCTGCGAAATTGGTGAGGGGGCTAAATTCAAGCATCCGTATTTTTGAAATAAAAATTTCAAAAATACGGGCTTTCATTTAGAGTTTGATCCTAGCTCAGGATGAACGCTGGCGGCGTGGATAAGGCATGCAAGTCAAGCGGGTATTGTAGCAATACAGTATCAGCGGCAGACGAGGCAGTAATAAGTAGGAACCTCCCCGGAAGTCAGGCATAGCTCGCCGAAAGGCGAGGTAATTCCTGATAGTCCCGCAAGGGTAAAGTCGCAAGACGCTTCCGGAAGGGCCTATTCAGTATCAGCTAGTTGGTAGGGTAACGGCCTACCAAGGCAATGACGCTTAGGGGACCTGAGAGGGTGACCCCCGCCGATGGGACTGAGATAAAAGTTGTCTCCTTGAGGAGTAATCCTCAAGTAAAATTCAGCTCATAACGGTGGAACCTTTTAGATGGGTGTGATATACTACCCATTAAAGATAATACCGTGGGAAGTCAACAGAAAATATCAGACGAATATTTAGCCGGGTTTTTAGACGGAGACGGCTCTATTGTGGCGACGCTTGAGCGTTACCATAGTTCCCGTTTTCCGTATCGCGTGCGCATCAAAGTGAATTTCACTCAACACGCACGGCATCTGCGATTTTTAGCTAGTGTTAAAAAATCTCTTGGTGGTGTTGGTGCTATCCGTGTTAATAAACGGAAAGCGCTTGCTGAATTGGTTGTTCAAGAAAGGAATCAAGTACAGAAAATACTGTTGCGGTTAGGGCCTCAATTGGTCATTAAACGAAAACAGGCCGTACTTGGAATCATGGTATTAAAGATTTTAAGAGCCAATAGGAAACATCAGCCGAGTAATTTATCTGCAGATGCATACAAACGAGTTTTATTACTCGTTCGAGATATTCGTGACATGAACTCAAATAGTGGCGGGAAACGCCCGTCAAAAATGATAACTGTTTGACCCCGTAACGACTTCCCGACCTGTGTCGGGAGAGTTATCCGTAACAGGATAGCTAAAACGCTGATTCCGGTATTAATTTTTGAGTTTAAAAAAACCGCCCACAGTGTTGTGGGCGGTGGGTCTCGAGATGATACTTATCATCTCAGAACTTTTTCGGTAGAGACCCTGTACCTAGCCATTATGGTACTTAATGTACCCGGCGGTTTTCAAAGTGTGGCTATTTAAGGCTAGCCACCGCCTCAAGGGAGAGTATAGCAAAGTACAATAGATTTGTCAAGGAGCTTAAAATTAGTTCTGGATAAAGGTATAGTCTGATACTCCGAGTGATCGGAGCAAACACTATGACGGCCCATACATCTACGGATGGCAGCAGCCGAGAATATTCGACAATGCGCGAAAGCGTGATCGAGCGACGCCGCGTGGAGGACGAAGCCCTTCGGGGTGTAAACTTCTTTTGCGGACTGCAAAGTTTATTGATGAGTTCGAGAATAAGGGGCTACTAACTCTGTGCCAGCAGTAGCGGTAATACAGAGGCCTCAAGCGTTATCCGGAATCACTGGGCGTAAAGGGTGCGTAGGCGATCCTGTTAGTCCCGCGTCAAATCCTTCGGCTTAACCGAGGGCGCGCGCGGGAAACGGCGGGACTGGAGGATGCAAGAGGCAAGCGGAACTCACGGTGTAGGGGTGAAATCCGTTGATATCGTGGGGAAC